>VEQI01000325.1 GCA_018883305.1 Limnohabitans sp.
GCGGTACACCACGCGGTAGTCTTCCTTTTTGATGGTGCCACGGGTAATCATTCGGTCGAACACATCAGATGCCACGGCCGCCATGTCGTAGTCGCCCGTGCCCACGCCCAGGATGGACTTGTCGTGCCCACCGGACATCAACGGTTTGTAGTCTGTATCAGGCGTGAGGCCCTGATCAGGAAACAACACGCGTGGTGCCAGGTTGCCCGAGTTGGAGGAGGGGGATGAATGGGCCACTTTCTTGCCCTTCAGATCGGCCAGTTTCTGATAAGGGCTAGACGCCTTCACCACAGCCACCAGGTTGTAGCCTCGAACTTCTTGTCCCAGTCCTTTAGCGGCAAACGGTATGGCGCCAGCCATGTTCACCGCAAAACCTGTGGGTCCGGTGGAGAAGCCGGCAAAGTGGAGTCGACCCGAGCGCATGGCCTCGATCTCAGCGGCATTGGATTGCACCGGGTAATACACCGTGCGCTTGCCTACGCACTTTTCCAGATGTTCGGTAAATGGTTTGAAGATGTTGGCATACACCGCCGGGTCTTCCACCGGCGTGTAGGCCCAGACCAGGGTCGAGGGGTCGCGCCACTTGTTGCGGTCTGCTGGGGTATCCGCCACGAGGTCTTTGTTGGCATCGCAGTACGCGTTTTCAAGTTGTCCGCGATGGGGACAGGCGTCTTGTGCGAGGGCCGTGGTGGCTATTCCACCGCCAAGCACGCACGCGCTGATGGCATCAAGCAGGCGGGAGGAGTAAGGTTGCATGTGGATTCCTTGAGCATGACGATGGGCAAGGGATCGCCCCCTTTGCCTGAAGAGATGAATTATTGTGACTTTGTGACAAGGTCATGACATAGAGGTGCCAGGGTTTTCCCCGAGTTGTGTCGAGATCAAGGCTTGAAAAACAGCTCTGCCAGTCTCGGCATAGCCCCCTGGTGGCCTTGCCACTAGAGTACCCTTTGCAACAGCGTCAAAAGTTCAACATGCCTGCCCAGTCCCTCATCATTCAGAAAATTCTTCGCGCCGGCCTGGTGCTGGCGGCTGCCTGGGGTCTGGCATTCAGCGCCAGTGCCAGCTTTCCTGACAAGCCCGTGCGTCTGGTGGTGCCATTCCCGGCCGGTGGCGCAGCCGACATCATGGCCCGGGGGTTGGCGCATCACCTCAGCGCCACATGGAAACAGCCGGTCATCATCGACAACAAGGGCGGCGCGGGCGGAACGCTGGCCGCTGAAACGGTGGCGAAAGCCCCCGCGGATGGCTACACGCTGTTGTTTGCCACCATGGGTACCATGACCATCAATCCTGCGCTGTACGCCAAACTGCGCTATGACCCTGTGAACGACTTTGCGCCGGTCGCGCTGACGCACATCACGCCGCGTGTGTTGGTGGTGGGTCAGAGTCTGAACGTCAATACGGTGTCCGAACTGATCGAGCGAGCCCGGAAAACGCCCGGACGCATCACCTACGGTTCGGCAGGCAATGGCAGCTCCAGTCATTTGTCCGGGGCCTTGTTTGAACGCATGGCCGAAGTCGACATGGTGCATGTGCCCTACAAGGGCAGCGCACCGCTGTTGTCCGATGTGCTGGCGGGTCGCATCGACACCACGTTTGACTCCTACACCGTCTACGAAGAACATCTCAAGTCCGGCCGCGTTCGAGCCTTGGCGGTGACCTCGCGTGTTCGAATGGGTGCCTTGCCGCACATCCCCACGATGGAGGAGGCGGGTCTGGCCGGTTATGAAGTGTCCAACTGGCTGGGGGTGTTTGCCCCTGCGTCTACGCCTCCATCGGTCATTCAGGCACTGCATGCGGGTGTGGTCAAGGCCATGTCGGACGCAGACCTGAAGCGACAGCTCACGGGGCTGGGCATTGAACCCAAGCTGTCCACGCCGGCCGAATTGGGCGAACTGGTACGCAGTGACTTGCGCAAATGGGCGCGCCTGGTGAAGGCGTCAGGCGCTCAGGTGGAGTGAGGGTGAGCGCGCGGCACCGGTTGCAGGTTGAGCTGGAGGACGCCAGCATTGACGTCATGGTGGATGGTCTGGGCCCCCTGGTGGTTTTGCTGCCATCGTCTCTGCGCGATTCCACTGATTTCGATTTCTTGGCGACGCTTTTGGCTGACAGGGGATATCAGGTGCTTCGTCCCCAGCCAAGAGGCATGGGGCAAAGCAGCCCGCCGTCACCTCAGATGACGCTGGATACCCTGGCGAACGATGTGGCGGGGGTGATTCGTCATTTTGCGGCGGGTCCTGCGGTGGTGGTGGGGCATGCCTTTGGGCATTGGGTGGCGCGGGTCCTGGATTGGCGCCATCCGGCATGCGTTCGAGGCGTGGTGATGTTGGGTGCAGCTGCACGTGAGTTTCCGCCGGGGGTGGCTGAACAGCTGGCCATGGCCTCGGATACCGCTCTTCCTGACCATGTTCGCCTGACGGCCTTGCAGGCCTGCATGTTTGCACCCGGGAATGACCCTTCCAGTTGGCTATCTGGCTGGTATCCCCAATGGCGGACGGCTTACCAGCAAGCAGGTCGAACCCCTCCGAAAGACCAATGGTATGGGCAGGCACATTCCCCCGTGCTTGACTTGCAAGGCGCTCAAGATGTGTGGCGTCCCCGACAGACCCGCATGGACGTGGTGCAACTGTTGGGCGACAAGGCGCAAGTGTATGAAATTCAACAGGCAGGGCACGCTCTGGTCCCTGAGCAGCCAGAGGCAGTGGCCAACGCAATTCTGACCTGGATGGCGCAATTAACGGTTTGATCGATTGATCACGTCTTCGATGGTGCTCACGATTTGCTGGAAGGTGACGGGTTTGTGGAGCACCGGAATTTTCAGTGCGTCAAACAGGTGAATGTGGGCGGGAGAGGTATCTGCCGTGACGATGACCGCAGGAATTTCAGAGTTGTAGTTTTCTTTCAAAATCTCTATCACCGCTTCGCCTGTGGTGCGCTGTAGACGGTAATCACTGAGGATGCAGTCAATGTGGTTGATGGACTCCAGTTGCTGCTGCAATTCATCGTCGACTTCCGATAGCACCACAATGCCAGCACCCCGCGCGGCCAGCGTTTGGCGATACGCTTCAATGATGGTCTTGTCGTCTTCAAAAATGGCAATGCATTTGCCGTGCAGGCTGCTGTGATGACGATGGACGGGGCGAGTGCCAGACGCATCGCTCAGGCTGTGATCCACCTCGCTGTTTGACACCGGACAAGCGGCGGTCACGGTGAATGCGGAGCCTTCGCCCAGCGCCGACTTCACTTGGATGGTGGCGTCCATGAGGTCGCACAAGCGCTTCACGATGGTCAAGCCCAGTCCCAACCCTTCATGCACGCCCCGGGTTCGGTCCACCCGATAAAACTCATTGAAAATTTGTTGTTGGTCTTTGCTGGAAATCCCCACACCAGTATCCACCACACTGAAAGCGAGACAGTTTGATTCAACGCTGAATTGAATTTTTACCTGACCTTGCTTGGTGTACTGCAAGGCATTCATGACCAGATTCATCAGGATTTGTTGCAGCATCAGCTTGTCGCCCCAGACGAAAATTGAAGGCGCTTCTATGATGAGACTCAGCCCCCGCTTTTCGGCACGAGAGAGCACCAGCTCGCGGACTGATTCCACCAGGGTGCTCAGCGCAAATTCACGGTTCTCCACTTTGGTGACATAGGCGTCCAATTTGCTGACATTCAGCAAAGCGTCGAACATGGCGTTGAGTGCCAGGATGCTGTTCTTGATTCTTTGCAGCAACTGACTGTCTTTTTGAATCAAATAATCTGGATGGAAAAGATCCAGGTTGACGTTGACGGCGTGCAACGGTTGTCT
>VEQI01000031.1 GCA_018883305.1 Limnohabitans sp.
GCCCATGGTGCTGGGAAAGCCCTGCGCAGTGCCGGTGTCCTTGATGGCCTGCGGGATGCCGTGCAGCCATCCTCGTGAGTGCCCTCGCGTCAATTCTTCATCACATTGACGGGCTTGTGACAACAGCGCTTCAGCAGGGGCCAGGTTGACGATGGCGTTGTAGGTGGGATTGAGCTGATTGATGCGCTGAAGATAAGCCTGCATCACGTCCAAGCAAGAAACATCGCGGGCGTGAATGCGCTCGGACAGCGCGCTGGCGTTGAGGTCGGTGATGGAGTCGGTCATCGGGAGGTCATGTCAGGTGAGGGGGCGGTGTGAAACCGCGCCACTCGGTCTACAGCCAGTGTGCCATGTACTGGCTGGTCGTGCAGCGCACCCCTCATTGAGGTTGCAGATTGATGCTGCGTGCAATGCTGCGATAGCGCTCAATTTCAGTGGCATAGAACTTGTCTGGGAGAACTTCTCGCCAATCAGGTGATACAAAGAGCCCGGACCCACACTGCCGTAAGACATCGGCTGGCTGGCGTTCTTGCGGGCAAAGGCCACCAGTTCATCCACCGACTTGACGTTGAGGTTGGGGCGAACAGCCAGAATCATGTTGGTGTTGACCACTTGGGCCACCAGCTTGAAATCCTCGGGCTTGTACTTTACACCCTGGATCGCCAATGGTGCCAGCACCAATTCCATGGGGGTACCCAGCGCCAGCATGTAGCCGTCGGCCGGTGAGTTGATCAGCTTGCTCAGGCCAATCGAACCACCCGCGCCGCCCAGGTTGTCGATCACCATGGTCTGCCCCAGTTTGGCGGCTGCGTCGGGCTGCAGTTTGCGGGCCACGAAGTCAGAGGCACCACCCGCCGGATACGGAACCACCAGGTTGAGGGTTTTGCTGGGGAAGCTCTGAGCGTGCAAGGCGGTACTCAGTGACAGGGCAGCGCCCAGCGCCAGGCCCGCTTTCAAGATGGCTTTCAATGTCATGGATGTCTCCGTTGTCGGTTTGTATCAACATCCATGGTGAAGGAAGCCGCCGGATCGAACTATCGAGATTGCGCAAGCAGAGGATTCTGGTTTTCCCTGATGCATGGTCGACATGCCGTTGTGGGCTGACTAAGGCTGCCCGAAAAGCCCACCAATCACCCCACGCAACCACACATTGCCCGGATCTTCATGAAACCGGCGGTGCCAATGCAGCTTGATCACACTGGCAGGCAGCGGGATGGGAAGCTTTAGCGACTTGAAATGCCCATGGCGGGCAAAGGCATCTGAAAGCTGCCCCGGGATCACGGCCAGAAAATTACCCGCTTCCAATAACGGTGGAAGCATCAAATAGGAAGGCATGTCGATGGTGGTGGTCCGCACCAGGTTTTTCTGGGCCAGGGCTTTGTCCACCAGATCTTGCACGCCAGAGGCCAAACGCACCACCAGTTGTGGCGTCTTGGCAAACAACGCCGGGGTGAGGCGTTTGCCGACCAGGGGATGGCCTGCACGCACAATGCCAACGTATTGACGCTCGAACAAACGGCGTTGAAACAAGCTGGCCGGGAGATCTGGATAGGCGCCGATGGCCAGGTCAATGGCACCACTTTCAAGTGCCTCGGGGATTTGAGGTTGCGCCAAGAGCTTCAACTGCAACCGGATATCAGGCGCCCGCTTGGCAACCGCCAGCACGATTCGCGGCCACAACACATAGCTGCCCACATCCGAATGACAGACGGTAAACGTGCGCTTGGCATGGGCCGGGTCGAATTCGTTGGAGGAGAGCACTTTGTCTCGCACCTGCTCCAGGATGGCCGCCACGGGTTCCGTCAACGATGCCGCACGGGGCGTTGGCAGCAACCCGCGACCCGTTCTCACGAACAGCGCATCGCCCAGCATCTCGCGTAGCCGGGACAAGTTGGTGCTGATGGCTGACTGACTCATGGCCAATTCTTGTGCGGCCAAGGTGACGCTGCGGTGTCTGAGCAGGGCGTCCAGCACGGGCAAGAGGTTGAGATCGATGTGTCTGATATCCATGGCGTTGAATTTGAATATTCATATTATTCTATTTGTCGAATTCATGATGAAGGCTAAGCTTGCGCATCGACGACTTGCAGATGACCCTAGCGGGCATCTTCCAGGAGATTTTGATGACACTGAATCGCCGCAACGCCATGGCAAGTTTGAGCTTGCTTGCTTATGGTTTGACAACATGCGCAGTCCTGCCCAACCTGGCCTTTGCCCAGGCATGGCCTGACAAACCCGTCAAGCTGATGGTGAGTGCCGCCGCTGGCTCGGCGCCCGACATCATTGCTCGCCTGATCGGCGAGCAGTTGGCGCAGGCTTGGGGGAAAGCGGTTGTGGTGGATAACCGGCCGGGTGCGGGCGGCAACCTGGGCGCACAAGCTACGGCACGCGCCGCCCCCGATGGCTACACGTTATGGTTTGCGCACGCAACCCCCGTGGTGATGAACCAGTACCTGTTTAAGCACCCGGGCTTTGATGCCGCCAAGGACTTCACCCCCGTGGTCCGAGTCGGCATCAACCCGATGATGATTGCCGTCAACCCATCTGTGTCTGCAAAAGACCTCAAGGAACTCATTGCCCTGAGCAAGTCCAAAGGCGGAAAGATGTCGTTTGCCACCTCCGGCGCCAAAAACATTCCTCACCTGGTGGGCGAGTCGCTCAATCAAATGACCGGGGCCAACATGCTGAATATTCCCTACAAGGGCAGTCAGCAAGCCGCCCAGGATGTGGCTGCGGGCATGGCAGAGGTGTATATCGATGCTGTCCCGCCCATGATTCCGTGGATCGGGACGACCACCCCCCCCGCACGACTCAAGCCCCTGGCCGTGTTTACCCATCAGCGCCTGCCTGGATTTGAAAGCTTGCCCACCGCCAAAGAAAGTGGGACAGACCTGGTACTTCAAGGCTGGATGGGGTTTTTGGCGCCAGCAGGAACATCGACTCAGGTGGTCGACAAAGTGAACCGCGATGTCAATGCCATTTTGAAAAATCCTGACGTCATCAGCAAACTCAAGTTGCTGGGCACGTATGAGCTGGGAAGCACCACCCCAGAGTTCGACACCTTCATCAAGGACGAACGCCGCAAATGGGAGCAAGTGGTGAAGCAAGCGAAGATCGAAGCCGAATGAGCACCGTCATGACCAACCCTCCATCACCACAGCGTATCGATACGCATCAACACATGGTTCCTCCGTTTTATGCCCAATGGCTGGCTGCCCGGGGCATCACCGCGGGAGGTTTGCCCATTCCCGAATGGACGGCGGAGGGTGCGCTGGATTTGATGGAGGCCGCTGGGGTTGCCATGGGCATGCTTTCCGTGTCCACGCCAGGTGTTCACCTGGGGGATGATGGGCAAGCGCGTGACATGGCGCGACAGGTGAATGAATTTGCGGCGTCAGTGGTTCAAAAGCACCCCAGCCGGTTTGGCTTCTTCGCCACGTTGACCCTGCCCGATGTTGAAGGCGCCATCGCAGAAGCGCGCTACGCACTGGATGTATTGAAAGCCGACGGTGTGGTCTTGTTGACCAATGTGGGCGGCGTCTATTTGGGTGCCCCTGCATGGGAGCCCTTGATGGCGGAATTGAATTCTCGCAAGGCGGTGGTGTTTGTGCATCCCTCAGACTTGCCAGGACCTGGTGTGGAAGGCATCCCGCCCTTTGCCGCCGACTTCCTGTTGGACACCACACGCACGGCCATTCACTACGCCAAATCAGGGTGTTTGGAACGCTACCCGGACTTGAAGGTCATTCTTTCGCACGGCGGGGGCTTTGTGCCGTATGCCGCCGAGAGGATTGCACGAATCTGCTCGCCCGATGGCGCCAATGAAGGCGGGATTGCGCGCTTACGTCAGTTCTACTTTGACACCGCGCTCTCCAGCAGCCCGTATGCCTTGCCATCGTTATTGGCCTTTGCAGACCCCACGCACATCACCTTCGGGAGCGATTGGCCGTACGCTACCAAGGCACGCGCTCTGCATTTCACGGGGATGCTGGATGCGTTTGAGATGCCGCAAGCATTGCGAGCGGCGATACATCGGGGGAATGCGGGGCGAATCATTCCCAGGGCTATTTCTGCACCTCGCGCAACAGCTATCTCGCGTTGAGGCTGTTTAATTCATTGGCAGACTCTGCGATGGGATTGAGGTTGATAGCTGTGACATCAATATCGGGCATACCTCTCAGATCACAGCCCTTAAAACCTGGGCCGTTTCAACAATGAGTGGCAGTAACTTCTCCACAATGGTTGCTTCATCCCAGATCGATGTTTGAATGGTCATGCTGAGGGCGGCTTTGCACTCTCCATGCCTGTCCCTGAGCGGGACGGCAATACCGGTCAAGCCTTGATCAAGGTTGCCCACGGAGATGCAATAGTTGTTCTTGCGCGCACTTAGAACGATCTTCTCGAATTTTTTGGGCGTGAGATGTGCGTTGCTGTTGAAGGTGGAGAACTCGTGCTCAGCAATCCATGTTTTTAAAGCATCGTCCTCTAGCGTGGACAGGATGGCTGGGCCGGCACCCACGACGTGTGCAGGCACGCGTGCACCGGCATAAAAGCCAATGGAGACCACCCTGGGGCTGTTGCTTCTGGCCACGTAAACCAGCTCGTGACCATCCAACACAGAGACGTTGACAGTCTCTCCGGAAGACATGGCCAATCGTTGGATGAACGGCTGAACCAGGCGCGGAAGCCGGGCGCCGTCCAGGTAGCCCTGGCCCAGGCGCAAGATTCGAGGTGTGAGCCAAAAGAATTTGCCGTCGGTATCCGCATAGCCGAAATGACACAGGTTCAGCAGATAGCGCCTGGCGGCTGTTCTGGGGATACCCGTTCGATCAGCCACCTGCGTGACGGTCATGCGTCCATACTCGTCATTGAACGCTTCGATGACGGCCAGAGCCCTGCCCACACCGGTGATCAGGTCTGCGGGGTCGATCGGAAACTCTTTGGTGTGGGTCGTCGAGACCAGGGCAGAGGCACTAGGGGAAACCATAGTTATCACCGTTGATCGGATAAAAACGTCCGTTATTCGGACATTCTAGTCTGGGCCAATATTGAACCCGGCGTCGCGGCGGCATACAGTGTCATTTCATAACCGGAGACGCATCTTGAACACACTTCGCCGAATTTTTTCACTGACCCTCCTGACGGCCGCCATTGCTGCCACGGGCATTGCACACGCTGCCGAATTTGAGGCACGTACCGTCAAGTTTCCCTCTGCCAGCAACAAAGGGCACCCGCAAGTTCAAGGGGTGGAGAAATTTGCTGAGTTGATGGCCAAGAAAACGCAAGGGAAATTCAAGGTGCAAGCATTTCCTGGTGGTGCCTTGGGGCCTGATCTGCAGACGGTGGCAGCCATGCAGGGCGGAACGGTTGAAATGACGGTCATGAACGCCAGCTTGCTGGCGGGTGTGTCAAAAGAGATGGCCATCTTTGACTTTCCATTCATGTTCAACAACACCCGAGAAGCGGACGCGGTATCTGATGGTCCGGTGGGCAAAAAACTGTTGGATAAATTGCAGGAAAAAGGGCTGGTGGGCTTGGCTTATTGGGACTTGGGGTTTCGTCAAATACATACAGGCAAGAAGCCCATTGCCAAGGCGGATGATTTCAAGGGCATGAAGATGCGCGTGATTCCAACGCCCATCTACGTGGACTTCATGAAATCCCTGGGCGCATCGCCTGTCCCCATGCCGTTTACCGAAACCTACACCGCGATGGAGCAGGGCGCCATTGATGGCATGACCAATCCGCTGCTGAATATTCTGGATGGCAAGTATGACGAAGTGTCTAAGTACCTCACCATCACGAACCACATGTACACGCCGCAAGCGGTGGTGGTCAGTAAAAAATTCTGGGACAAGCTGACGGCTGAAGAGCAAACGCTGATGCGTGAAGCGGCACAAGAAACAGCCATCTTTCAACGCAAGGTGGCGCGTGATGAAGCGGCCAAGGTGTTGGCAGACATCAAGAAGAAGGGCATGACGGTCTTTGAGTTGAACGCCGAGGAAATTGCCAAACTGCGAAATCGCTCCAAGCCAGTGATTGACAAATACACCAAAGAACTGGGGCCGATTGTGGATGAGATGTATGCGGCCGTGGACAAGGTGCGCAAAGCCAAGTAAGGGTGAGGTGAGTGAGCCGCTGCCTCAGGGCAGCGCCATCACCGAGCCGATCACCTCGGCCAACTGCTTGCGTGCAGTGTCCACATCCTTCACCCCCCGCATGCTGCGCCAGGCCACCACACCGTCGGGTCGCACCAGCAGTGCCCCTGCTTCATCGATTTCACGCACCGCGCGCCAGTCGCTGTAGACGTCCTGCGCCCCTGTGGCGCCGATGACCAAGGCGTCCAGGTAGGGCATGTTCAGCTGCTTGACGGCCTCCACCCAGGCTTGACCAGCAATGCCGGTGACCAGTGTGGTTCGTCCCTTGCCCACCCGATCCAGGGTGGAGATGCGGTGGCCCTGCGCATCGATCAGCCAGGCATGCGGTATCTTGGCGCCAGGACGCGTGGTGGCCTGCAGGTATAGCTCAGGGTCACGTTGCCAAACCTCCTCACCCACTGATGTATCGGGGATCACGGCAGCGGATACACAACGCTGGTTCATCTCCACGCCTTGGGCGTTGAACTCATGGTTCTTCAGTTGCAGGGCTTGAGCCAGCGCCTCGCGCCGCGCCACGCCTTCGGCACCCGGGTCGGCCAGTTGGGCCAAGCCAGCGGCCACCGGGTCAGCCGCTTGCTTGTCACGAAAGCAAGCGTTGAGCGGGCCATAGTCCACCCTGGATTGGTTGGCACGCTTGACCACTTGTGCGCCCACGGGCGAGCGTTCCAGTGAGTAAGACGACAGCAACGCAGGGCCAGCGTAACCCTTGATGACATAGGCCAGCTTCCAGGCCAGATTGAAGGCGTCTTGCATGCAGGTGTTGGAGCCCAAGCCGCTGGAGGGCGGATGCCGATGGACTGCGTCACCACCGCAGAAGACTCGTCCCTTGGCGTACTCTGGCGCATGCGCCTGATTGACATACCACACCGAGGTGCTTTCCACCTCGATCTCCAGTTGCGGGTCGCCCACCAGCAAACGAATTTTGTGGCGCACTTGCTCGTGAGAGAAGTCGGGCTCGCCACGGCTCATGTCAAAGCCCCAGCCGGCGATCCATCGCTTCCATGGGTCAATGGCACGCAACAAGCCCAAGCCAATTTCACCAAAGGCCGCGTTGGAGGTGACGATCCAGTACAAGATGCTGGGCCGATGGCTGACGTACCGCGTCAGGTCCGCCTTGAACAAAACATAGGCCGTGGCGGCTCTGGCCAGCTGACCTTCTACTGGCAGGCCAGCGTCGTCCAGCACCTTGGAGCGGGCGCCGTCCGCGCCCACCAGGTATTTCGCACGGACCTGGTACTCGCGTCCAGTGTTGACATCGCGCAGCGTGGCAGTGACGCCATCGGCGTCTTGTGTATGGCTCAGGTATTCCGTATTGAATGACAACACGGCGCCCTGGGCGGCGGCGTGCTGCACCAGGATGGGCTCCAGCTTGTCTTGGGGAATATCCATCATGGGGCAGGGACTCCCTTGCAGATAGTCTCCCAGGCGTTTGTCGCCCGTGCCCCAGGTGCGAAGGCGTGCAATCTCCGGGCCGGCCAGACTGGTGGTGAACAAGGTGTCGCCCATCCACTCCCAGGGGGTGGCCTTGCGTTGCGCCTCCTCTTGCACGCCCAGATCGCGCATGACTTCCACGGCCCGCTGATTGGTGATGTGTGCTCTGGGGGTGGTGGCCGTCCAGTTGAAGCGATTCACCATCTGTACCTTCACACCCATGCGGGCCAAGGCCAGCGCGGTGGTGGCACCCATGGGGCCGGCCCCGATCACCAGGACATCGGTTTCTTCTTGAGGGGTCATGGTGGTCATGCGTTGCCCGATCACTCCACAGTGATGCCGGCGGCCTTGATCAGTGCACCCTGGCGTTCGGTTTCACTGCGGATGCGGGCACGGAACTGGTCAGAGTTCAACGACATCGCTTCAAAACCCAGCGGGTCAAAGCGGCTGGTGAATTTGGGCTGCCGAATGGCCAGTGCAATTTCTTCGGCCAGTCGTTGCACCACGGCAGTGGGTGTGCCGGTGCGAGTGACCAGGCCGAATTGCGCATCCATCACCACCGAGGGAAAGCCTGCTTCCGCCGTGGTGGGCACGTTGGGCAGCGCGGGAGAGCGCTTGGGCATGGCCACCGCCAGGGCCTTGATCTTGCCCTCACGGATATTGGGCAGGGCAGGGCCCACACCATCAATCGCGAAATCCAGTTGTCCGCCAATCAAATCGGTCATCAAAGGGGCTGAGCCCTTGTACGGAATATGGCTCAGATCGGTCTTTGTTACCGCGCGCAGTTGCTCACCGGCCAGGTGAGCCACCGTGCCCGCACCGGGCGTGCCATAGTTAAGCGCCTTGGTGCGTGAGAGTTGCACCAGTTCTTGCAGCGTATTGGCAGGGCTGCTGCGTGGCGCCAGAATCATCATGGGCATGGACAGCATGCTGGCCACGGGCAGAAATTCTGCCTGCGGCTCATAGGCGTATGACTTGAAGAGCAGGGCATTGACGGACAACATGGACATCTCGCCCAGCATCAGCGTGTGCCCATCGGCATTGGCGCGAATGAGCGCGCCCCCCGCAATTTGCCCTCCACCGCCGGGGCGGTTGTCCACCACCACGGTTTGGCCCAGACGGTCGGACAGAATTTCTCCCAGAACGCGTGCCATCAAGTCGGTGGGACCGCCCGGCGGAAAGGGCACCAGGATGGTGATGGTCTTGGACGGAAACGTTTGCGCCTGCGCCAGCGGTGCGCGCATGCCGGCAACACCAGCGGCCATGCCGGCCAGTGATTGAACCAGCTGGCGACGTGTGAAAGAAGGCAATGTCATGGGTTCTCCTGTAGGTTGTTCAAGCTTGGCCGTCGGCGCTCATCACGCCGTAGCCGGCTATCCATTCGTTGATGGGGCGGTAATAGTCCTGGCGCGCCACGTAGCGGGTGCAGGCGGCCTGTAACGCCGCGAATGCGGCTACCCAGGTTCGAATTTCATGGGCGGAGCGTCCGCCTTGGAGGGACACGTCCTCATTGGTGAATGAGTCCACGTCGTGGAGGCGTCCTTCTTTGAGCAACTGCATGAAGGCCAGATCCCATGCAGGGTTCAAGGGTCGTTGCTGGGAGGCAGGTGTGCCAAAAGCCTGACCAGCCGCCACGGTGCGGGCTTCTCGTATGGCACGGGCTTCAGGACTGGGGTTGCGCCCCGCAATCAGAAATTCCGCCACATGCGCGCTGGCCGTTTCCAGCATCGGGATGGGTGGTTCATGAGACAAGCCACCCGTGCCCAGGATGAGCACGCGCTGATTCAACCTGGCCAGAAAGGTGCCCACGGCTTGTCCCAGTTGCCGAATGCGACGGAAAGGCACCAACGGTGGCGCAGCGCAATTGATGATGATGGGAATGACCTGGTAGCGAGTCAGGCTGCCTGTGAGCTCTTCCAGGCTTTGTGTGCAACCATGGTCCACCTGAAACCGGTGGGAGAGGGCGATGTCCACATCGCTGTCCAGCAGGTGCCGCGCCATGTCGTTGGCCAATTCACGGGGAATGGACAGCGGGCCAGGGAGGGTGCCAAAGTCCCCGATGGACGTGGCCGCCGTGGCCAGCACAAAGGGTGGCATCAGGTCATAGAACAGGCCATTGAAGTGATCGGGGGCGAAGACCACGATCAAGTCTGGATCAAAGGCCTCTACCTCGGCACGGGCCTGGGCCGTGATGGCATTCACCTCGGCCACCACCTCGGCACCCGGGTCGTTTTTTCCTCGCAAGGGGGTGTGTGACAGGCACTTCAGTTGAATGGGCAAATCAGTCTCCGGCAATCGATACCCCCTAAGGGCGTTGATTGCCGGTCCATCTTATATTTACAAAAATGGATGGTGATTCGCGTAAACCCTAGCGTTTTGACAACGACTTTCGCATCGCTGAAAAGAAAAACGCGAAGATCTTTGTCAAAGAGATCTTCGCGTTTGACTTGTGCGCCTATCTGATCCGAAGAGCCAGGCGTTGGCTCTTGTCAGGTGTCCTCTCAGCTTCAATAGCTGCGACGACCACCGCCGTAGCCGCCGGCGTTGCCACGGGGCGGGCGAGATTCCATGGGACGGGCGATGTTGACGGTCAGATCGCGGCCGCCCATGTTTTTGCCATGCATGCCATCAATGGCGGCCTGGGCTTCTTGCGCAGTGGCCATTTCCACAAAACCAAAACCCTTGGAGCGACCGGTGTCGCGCTCCATCATGACCTTGGCGGATTGCACTTGGCCGAAAGCGGAAAATTGCTGTTGCAGATCGTCGTCGCGCACCGAGTAAGAGAGATTGCCGACGTAAAGTTTGTTGCTCATGATGAGACCTTTCTGAGAATGCCCCGGAGACATTCCGGGAGCGGGTTAAACACGTGGTTGATGCAAACGTTTCAGCGCTTGCGTTTGAAAGCCGGCTTGCCCACGCGTGGGGTTCGGTTTTCAATATGACGGAAGGTGATGCGCCCCTTGGTGAGGTCATAGGGGGACATCTCCAGCGTGACTTGATCGCCAGCCAGGATGCGAATGCTGTGTTTGCGCATTTTGCCGCCGGTGTAGGCAATCAACTGATGGCCGTTTTCCACCGTGACACGGTAGCGCATGTCGGGCAGCACCTCGTCCACTTTGCCACGCATCTCGATGAGTTCTTCTTTGGCCATGTTGTCTTTTGTGTTGAGTGAATGTCAGGCAAGGGAAGCCGGGTTCAAGAGCCAGTAACGGCCTTGGGCAGCTGCGTACATGAGTGCGCTGTCCTTGTTGTCGAATTCGGGTTTGAAGGTGTAAACCCGGTCGTGCGTTTGTGTGCCTTGACCACGACGGATGGAGACAGAGGCTGTGTAAATGCCAGTTTTGACCGCGCGGGTGATGGGTGTAATCAGGTATTTGCCAACTGCAAATGGCAATGAAGTATGAAATGACATGAAAAAAATTAAGTCAGGCTGAATGTGCCTGGAGCCCGTTCGCCGATTTAGCGATGCATGGACTGTGTGGCGACCGACAGGCCGTCGAAGGTGGAGCTTGCCGATTGAAAAAGTGTGACCACCGAAGATGTCCAACGTGTATGGACCATGGTGGAGGTGTGCGGTGTTGGGGTACCGCTGCCCATCTCAAACCTGGCTGCAGTAAAGGTAAGCAATTGACTGCAGACCCAAGTATTGTACGCTTTTAATGAGCGGTCTTATTTTTGGTCGCAAACTGCGATGTTTAGCCAGGCTTGATTCAAACCTGACTTGCCAATGCGCTGGTCAATTCGCCCGCCGAGATCTCTCTGCACCCAGACACATTCTGCCCCGCCCATAGCGGCGTGAAATCCGCCACACCCAGACTTTCGGCCTTGGCACGCAGCGGGGCGGATGCACCCGATGCCAATGGAAAATCCGGGGCAGCCGCGTGGATGGGTCCCAGCTCTTTCATCAACCGGTTCACGATGCCTCGCGCTGGCCTGCCGGTATAGATATTGGTCAGGGCTGTCACACGCGCAGCGTCCGTTTTCAACGCGGCACGATGAACGGCGCTGGTGTTGGCCTCCGGACAGAGCAGGTAAGCAGTTCCCACCTGCACGCCTGCGGCTCCCAACGCCAGTGCGGCCCGGACCCCTTGGGCATCGGCGATGCCACCTGCAGCAATGACGGGCGTTTTCACGGCCTTCACTATTTGCGGCAACAGTGCAAAAGTGCCCACCTGCGACAAAAGATCCTGCGTGAGAAACATGCCGCGATGGCCACCGGCTTCCAGACCTTGCGCAATCACCGCATCCACCCCTTGAGCTTCCAGCCACAGGGCTTCTTCCACGGTGGTGGCGGAGGACATGATTTTGGCGCCGCAACTTCTGACCTGATGCAGCAAGTCAGGTGCTGGAAGACCGAAATGGAAACTCACCACGGGCGGTCGAAACTGACTGACCAAGTCCGCCATCTCCTGGTTGAAGGGGTGTCGCGCAGAGGCCGGTGCAGCGTTCGTTGGATCAAGGCTCAGCTCTGAGTAGTAGGCGGACATCAACGCTCGCCATGCATGGTCTTTAGGTGCATTGGGCGTGGGCGCAGTGTGACAGAAGAAATTCACATTGAACGGGCGTGTCGTCTGCGCCTGAATGGCTTGAATTTCAGATGCTATGGCAGCCGTGCTGAGCATGGCGCAAGGCAGCGAACCCAGTCCACCCGCGTTGGACACCGCCACGGCCAATGCACAGCCTTGCACACCCGCCATGGGGGCTTGAATGATGGGCAGATCAGTGTTGAAAAGTTGGCAGATGGACATGCTGTGTTCCAGGAAAATGGGATCAAAAATGTCTGTTAACTTATTAACTGCTAAAAATCATGATGAGACTTCATTGTGATGCAAGAGGGTGATTCCAGTGCATCAATCCGCGGCGGATGCATCCTCTGGCCAAACCACCTGACGGGTCAAATGTATGAAGAACGCCTGCTCGGCATCGCTCAAGGGTTGCAGGATGTCTTTTTGCAAATCCAGCACGATGGGGTCCAGCGCCATGCGAATGCGATGGCCTTCGTCGGTCAACGACAGCTCGCGGGCACGGCGGTCGCGCTCGCTCACGATCCGGGTCACCCACCCTTTTTTCTCCAGTCGATCAATGACTCCGCCAATGGTGGCCCGGTCATAACCAATCAATTCAGCCACGCGTGATTGATCGGTACCCGGGTGTGCGTGGATGGCGTCCATCGCTGCATATTGAACAGGGGTCAGGTCAAAGCCCGCCGCTTGCGTTCTTTGTGCAAAGAGGTGAGTGGATTGCTGGTGAAGACGACGGATCAGGTGGCCTGCCATCTTGAGGACTGACATGTCGTTGTTCATGACGAGTTCAAAAGTGCTACAAAAAAACGAATGTAAGGTGACTCGATTTGTCATCATACATAACAACTTGACCGAAATTAATAAGTACGGTTATCATTTGTCATCCGCCGACGTTTCGGTACTTTCTCAACGGATGGAGACCACTCATGCAGTTCTACAAAAACGGATTCCGCGGCGGCAGCCCCGACATCAAGCAGGCTGCGCCCAACCGGCGCAACCGCGGCATCAATGAGCCCTTGCCTGAACAAGTGGATGTACTCATTGCGGGCACCGGGCCAGCAGGTCTGTGTCTGGCCGCGCAATTGGCGCAGTTCCCCGAGATCGAGACCATGATCATCGAGCGCATGCCCACCAACATCATCAAGGGCAAGGCGGACGGCATCAACACGCGCACCATGGAAATGTTCCAGGCCTTCGGCTTCGCCGACAAGGTCAAGCGCGAAACCTACTGGGTCAATCAAACCGCATTCTGGATGCCTGATCCTCAAAACCCCCAGCACATCAAGCGCGTGGGCCGTGTGCAGGACGTGGCCGACGACAGCTCCGAGATGCCGCACATCCTGATCAATCAGGCGCGTCTGCACGAGTTGTTTCTGGAAGTCATGCGCAACTCACCCTCGCGGTTGGAGCCTGACTACAGTTGGGAAATTGTGGGTTTGACCATTGACCCCACCACCGACGATCACCCCGTGACCATCACCCTCAAGGATTCCAGCGGGGTGAACTGGGGCGCCACCCGCACCGTGCGTGCCAACTATGTGGTGGGATGTGATGGTGCGCACTCCGCCGTGCGCAAGGCCATTGGCGGTCAGTTGCACGGTGACGCCGCGCATCAAGCTTGGGGGGTGATGGACATCCTGGCCAACACGGATTTTCCTGATGTGCGTCAGAAATGCCTGATCTCGTCGGCCAATGAGGGCAATGTGCTGATTCTGCCGCGTGAAGGTGGCTATCTATTCCGCATGTACGTGGAGCTGGACAAGTTGCGCCCGGATGAAAAAGCGGCTCAACGCAAATTCACACAAGACGACATGATTGCCGCGGCCAACCGAATCATCCGGCCGTATGCCATTGACGTGAAGGAAGTGGTCTGGTGGTCCATTTATGACATTGGTCACAGCATCACTGACAAATTCGACGATGTCCCTGAGGGCGAAGACCGCAACCCCCGAGTCTTCACCGCCGGTGACGCCTGCCACACCCATTCGCCCAAGGCCGGGCAGGGCATGAACGTGTCCATGCAAGACACCTTCAATCTGGGCTGGAAATTGGTGCATGTGTTGCAAGGCCGGGCAGATGCCAGCTTGTTGCGCACCTACACCAAGGAACGTCTGACGGAGGCCAAGCGTCTGGTTGAGACCGATCACCAGTGGGCCCGCATCATGTCCGCGCCCACCACCCAGGCGGAGCGTGACGGCACGGAAGAACCCCGCATCATTCGTCAATTCAAAGCGAACCTGGAGTTCACGGGTGGCACGGCGGTCAAATATGACACGTCCACCTTGTTTGCTGCTAGCCAACACCAAGCGTTGGCCAAAGGCCAAGAGATTGGTCGTCGCTTCCACTCGGCACCGGTGGTCCGCGTGGCGGATGCCAAGCAAATGCAACTGGGCCATGTGGCCGAGGCCGATGCCCGTTGGCGCATCTACGCGTTTGCCGGCCAGGCAGACAGCGCCAACCCGGGCTCGGCCATCCACCAGTTGGCCGACTGGCTGGAAACGCACCCCGACTCACCCGTGGTCAAGCACACCCGTGCGGGCGAAGACATCGACGCGGTGATCGATGTCCGTGCCGTGTTCCAGCAGACCTTTGACCAACTGGCTTATGAGCACATGCCCTCCTTGCTGAGGCCCAAGACCGGCAAGCTCGGTTTGCAAGACTATGAAAAAGTGTTCTGCGTGGATCACAAAGGCCTGGGTGACATCTTTGACATGCGTGGCATCAACCGTGCGCAAGGCTGTATGGTCGTGGTTCGCCCCGACCAGTACGTGGCCCATGTTCTGCCCCTCAATGGCTATGCGGAACTGTCTGCCTACTTTGCGGGCGTCCTGAGGTAACAGCATGGGACTGAGCGGACGGCCTGGAGGGCGACACTTCACAAGAGTACATGAAGACACCAACCGAAGGATTTAAGATCCCTTGCTTGTCCATGAACCTTGTGCCTTGATGCTCTCTGGCCCCACCGTCTCCCCCTCGCTGAGAGTCATCCTTACCCTCGTCATGGCTTATGCGGCCGCCAGGTTGTGCGTGGCGCTGCAAACACCTTTGCCCTGGATGATCGGCCCGTTGTTGATCACGGCCGTGTTGTCTGTCTTCGGGGCGCCCACCTCCAGCTGGATACCCTTGCGCAATACGGCACAGTGGACCATTGGCGCGGCACTGGGCATGTATTTCACGCCACAGGTCAGCGCCTTGGTGGTGAGCCTATGGTGGGTAGTGGTCTTGAGCGTGGTGTGGTCCCTGGCCTTGGGCTATGGCTATGGACGTTGGTTGTACCGCTGTAATGCTTCACGTGTTCCTGGGTTGGATCGGGTCACCACCTATTTCTCTAGCCTGATTGGTGGCGCTTCGGAAATGACTTTGCTGGCAGAACGTGAGAAGGCGCGTACGGATCTGGTGGCATCTGCCCACAGTCTTCGCATTCTGATTGTCACGGTGACCGTGCCGGTGGCCATGCAGTGGAGTGGCTGGCATGGCCTGGACGTGGCTTCTGCACCCCAACGAGTGTTTGATGCCTGGGGGCTGATGCAACTGGCGGCGATCACCGGCGTGAGCGCCTGGGTGATGAAACAGTTGCGGCGCTCCAACCCTTGGTTCGTGGGGGCGTTGGTGGCGTCCATCGTGTTGGCCACGAATCAAATCATGTTGTCTAGCATTCCCACCTGGATGACGAATGGCGCGCAAATGGTCATTGGTGTCAGCTTGGGGGTTCGCTTCACATCGCAATTTGTGCACACGGCGCCACGCTGGCTGATGAGTGTGGCGGTGGGCACGTTGTCCATGATTGTCTTGTGTGCCTTGTTCAGCCTGGTGCTGAGCCAATTGACGCAGCTTCCTGTAGCCACCATGATCCTCGCCTCTGCCCCTGGGGGCATTGCGGAGATGGCCATCACGGCCAAGGTGCTGCAATTGGGGGTGGCTGTGGTGACGGCGCTGCAAGTCTGCCGAGTGATTGCCGTTTTATTCCTGGCCGACCCGCTGTTTCGCTGGCTGAGAGGGCGCGGACATTTTTGAGGCACCAGCGGCCGACATCCGATGCAGCTGGTGATACACCATGCCCAACCGAGGGTTGCCTTCAAAATGCGAGCGGTGGCGCTCAAAGAAATTCCAGTAGAGCGCATTGAACGGGCAGGCGTCATCGCCAGTTTTTGATTTGGGGTTGTAGCTGCATGTCTGGCAATGGTCCCCCATGCGATGAAGATAGGCCGCACTGCTGACGTAGGGCTTGGTGGCCAGACGCCCGCCATCGGCCCATTGACTCATGCCCAGGGTATTGGG
>VEQI01000326.1 GCA_018883305.1 Limnohabitans sp.
ACTCACCAGTGTAGTGTCGGCCCCCACGTCGGTAGCCATGATGGCGCCACGCGAGCGGATGTCACCGTCGCTGGAGAGGTTGATACGACTCACGGCGGTATCAGCCGATACAGCCGCATCTACCGCCTTGCTGTCGCCAAAGCTGCCTTTGGCATTCGTGCGGATAGAACTGCCAGAGGTGATGTCGACACCGACACCGCGTGAATCTGCCGCAGCGCTGATCGTGACCGATCCGGTGGCCCACAGGTTGCCTGAGGCAGAGGCCTTGCCCAACATCAGTCCGCCGAAGGCCTGCACATTGATGGCGGCACGCTTGCCTGTCCAGGCATAGGTGCCTGGTGCGCTTTGTTGCGCGCCAGCCCGCAGCGCGCCCATCACGGTTACCAAGTTGCCGGTGAGGTTGATGGAACTCTCATGGCTGGTGCTGTAGAGCAGGGCGTCAGCGCCCAGGGTGATATCACCCACGGCGGTCAGGTTCAACTGCGCGTTGGCTTGCAGGACCACGCCACCCGTGGCGCTGCCAACGGTGCCCATGGTCAAATTGCGCGTGGCGCTGAGGTTCAGGTGTTGGCCGCTGACCGTGGCAGACAGGTCAATGTTGCTGCCAATCAAATCGCGGCCAGCATTGACGGCCATCGAACCAGCCAACGAATAGGTGCCGCCCAAGAAGACGTCGCGCGTGGCCAGGACAGAGACTTCGTCGTCATAGGTGGCGGCGGTGGCAAGACTGCTACGAACCACGCCTGCAATCACCACGTCCTGACCTTTGAGGGTCATCAGGGCCCCCGTTTCAAGCCAACCACCTTGCTGCGCAATAGTCAGTGTGCCTTGCGTAGACTGGATATCCAGGCGAGCCAGACCGGCATTGCCTTTGCCAATCGTGCTGTTGATGACCACATTGTTCAGGCCGTTGAGCACAATGCGGCCACCCGCATCCAGTGTGGTGAGTGTGCTGGTGCCCTCGGTCAGCAAACTGACCTCGTTGGCATTGACATTGGCCGTTGTGCCCGCATTGATGATGATGTCGCGTTGGGCGGTCAGGTTGCCGCGAATCACCAGTGTGTTCTTGGCGTTGATGACAATGTCGGCATACCGGCCACGCGCCACCAGATCGCCTTCAATCACCGCTGCACCAGCAGGACTGAGTGTCATGCCACCACTCAAGGTTTCCAGCATGCTGGTGCCGGTGAGGGTGACATTTTGTGCGCCAGAAGCACGAGGCAGGGTGACGAAGTTGATGGCTTCGTAGGCGCGAATGTAGTTGGCCACCGTCACTGAGCCACTTTGCAGTGTGGGGTTTCCAATCGTCACACTGGAGCCGCGTGCGCTGGCATCGATCACGGGCAGCCGCTGAGCCGTGACTGTGGTGCCCACCGTCTTGGTGCTGCCGATCTGGCTCAGACCCAGCAACTGGGCATTTCCGCTGGCCACGCTTTGAATGCTGAAGTCGTAGCCTGCGGATGTCAATTGCAACTTGCCGTTGAAGGCCCGAACCCGCAGTTGCTCTGAGGTGGTGGAGAAGGCGGTGTTGATGGCAGTCTGCAGTTCGCTGATCAGGTCCAGGTTGCTTTGATTATTCGCGGCCGTTGACTGAGACACGGTGATAGTGCGCGTGACAGTGCCGCTGCCCCCCCCCAGGTTGACCGTCATGCTGAAGCTCACGTCCGACCCCAGATCGCCACGGGCGTATTGGGCAAAGTCGTCGGCCACGATCTCGCGTGACCAAGCCGGCGCCATCACCGTGAGGTCACCCGAGGCGCTCAGGTTGATCTGGCTGTTTTCACGGTAGGTGCGAAGACGCGTGTCACTGTTGAGCACCACGCCATCGTCCAGCCAAGGTTGGGCCAGGGTGGCGGCTTGAGCAGCGACGCCTCCCCGAACATCCAGCAACTTGCCTGCCACCAAGCCCAGGCCTAACTGAACTTGGCCTGTGGCATTGATGGTGATGATCGAGTCGCCATTGCCATAGACAGGCACCGTGCCCAGATACTCGTTGCGGGTGTCGTATTTCTCACTGATCTCACCGCCAGCCACAATCAGACCGTACAGCGATGCGTTGCCCTGGCCGGCAATGATGTCGATACGGCCGTCACTTTGCGACGTGCTCAGTCTGCCCGTGCCCGGCATCTTTACGCTGACACCATCAGTGCTCAAGCCACCTTGCACCGTGATGAGTCGGCTGGCACGGAAGGTGCCACCCAGTTCATAGAACAGTCCGTCGGTGGCCAGTGCCATGCCGCCCAGGTAAACCTGCGCATTCGAGCGCAAGGTCATGGTGGAGGCCTTGTCTGCCCAGTTGATGACCTCTGAGGTGAGATGCGTCGTGGCGTTGGTGACCGAGGTGACCTCACCACCCGAGGTGAGGTGGCCCATCAGGCTGATGGTGCCCACACCATCGACCAGCAGCGAGGAACCGGAGGTCCCACTGGTGCGACCCAACGTGGTGAGTCCACCAGCCGTGGTCACGATGACCGACAAGCCCTTGTCATCTGCGCCCGGAGCACGCGTGGTGGACACCGAGATATCGCCCGTGGCGGTGACGGCGGAATCCACCAGCACTTGCTCACCGGCCGAGATGTTGACGCTGGCGTCATTGCCACTCCACACCAGGCCTGTGGACACGCTGTTGTAGCCGCCCGCAACCACACGGCCATGGATCTCGATGTCCTGGCCACCACGCAGGGTAATGGTAGAAGAGGCCGCCGATGCATAGAGCTGCGAGGCTGCATGGATGTACAAGCTGGTGCCTTGCGCGTTGGCGCCATGCAGATCAGCACCCAATGCGGAGACACCACCCAGCAGCGTGATGTTGCCAGGCACGGTGGCCTCACCTTCCCAGTAGGTAAATTTGTCAGACTGGATGAACAGACTGGAGTTGGCTCCCAGCAGATTGATGGTGCCGCGCACGACCGCCGATTCCTGAACCGCTACCCGGAAATTGGTGTTGGCTTGCAACGTGGTGATGGTGCCGGTCATGAGGAAACCATAGCCACGCTGACCTGTCAGCGGATGGGCCTGGCGCAATTGCAACTGATTGACCGTACCGTCGTTTTCCGGGTCGGACGCATAGACCACGAAATAGTTGCTGGGGTCGGCGCTGTCGGTCAACAGCCAGCGGTTGGTCTTGACGGCCACACCGCCGCCCCAGGTCATGTTCTGGTTCAGGTAATCGCCTCCCGCACCTTCGACGAAGGTCTGGCGCAGGCGGTCCGGGCCCGTGAGCGAACTCTTGAAGTAGACCGTGCCGTAGTAGGGGGTATAGCCGGTGGCGGCCAGCAAGCGCGCTTGCTGAGTGGCGGTCATGGCCTGGAACGATGTGCCAGCGGCGGGCACGTCAATGTCGCTCCAGTGAATCAAGGCGTTGCTGTAGTCCGCCGTTGTGCCTTCGGTGAAGCCCAGGCGATAGGTCTTGGTATCCGCGTTGAAGAACAGGGGGCCGGACCAGCGCTTGTAGCCCACCTTGGTGAGGATCACATTTTGTTGCTCGGTGGTGAGCATGTCGAACGGTAGACCATCGGTCGGCACCTTGACGCCGGTCCAGTCGCTGCTGGGCATGCTCGAGTATGTGGTGTCCAGGTCCAACAAGGCGGTGACGATGCGTGCGTCCGGTGCCGCCGTCGGGTTCACGAACACGTTGCGAGTCACGCGCGCATAGCCCAGTGTCTCGAGTACTTTGTCTTGCTGAGCCGCCGTGAGGGACTCGAATGGGGTGCTTGCGTCAGGTGCGGGCACGCCACCCCAGTTCAGGGCGGCCAGCGTGTAGTCGGCCGTGCCCGTGCCC
>VEQI01000327.1 GCA_018883305.1 Limnohabitans sp.
GTCCAGCGCCAACTATGCCAGCGCCCTGGTCGCCGAGGCGCCCGCCACCAAACAACTGGAGCATTTCCAGCACCTGTTGGCCGGGGCCCTCGGCACCCGCCGCACCCGGCCCAACCGGTCCCTGGCGTGGCAGCAACTCGGGCTGGCCGTCGACGTCGGCCTTCTACCCCGGGAGGTCCTGCGCCTGATCCAAACCGGTCTGCCCGCCAAAATCATCGCCAGCCAACTCATGATCTCCATCTTCACGGTCAATCAGCACCTGCGCAGCATCTACCGCAAGCTGAATGTGCGCAACAAAATGGAGGCGGTGCAATCGGCGCTGTCACGTGGCATGCTGTGACAAGGCGGTCCACCTCCCACAGGCGATCCCTCCTGCAATATCTGGGTTGGCTGGCAGGGGTGTCCATGATGGGTCTACTGGGCGGCTGCCAGACCGGAGACCTCACCCGCATTGAACCATTGACGCAGGCACGACTCGCCATTGGGAATGCACCGGCACAGGCCGTCAGCCTGCCGCATTACGCCCGTCAGGCTCACTCCGGCTTGATCGACGTACGCTGGCAACTGGATTTGCCTCCCAGCATTCATCAATGGCAACTGCCCGCTCTGCTGTTTCCGCAACCGGTGCAAGGCCTTCAGGTGACGGTGGGGGATCAGTTGATTTACAGCGTCCCCGCATCATCCATGCACACCCTGCATCAGTGGTATCGACCGATACTGGTGCCCTTGCCCCCCAGCCTGATCGCCACCCAACCCAACCCGACGGTTCAGGTGGCGCAAACCAGCCATCTGCGCGGGTGGTATGTGGCACCGGTGTTGGTGGGTGAGTTAAATGACTTGCAACCCTGGCATGACCGCTTCCTATGGCTCAGCAGCACGCTCCCGGCCACGGTCAACAGTTTGTCCGTGCTGGTGGGTCTGCTCATGTTGGCGTTGGGCTGGCGCACACGCAACAGCACCTATGCCTTCGGAGGGCTCACCACCGTGATCTGGGGCGTGCTGTTTTCTTTGGCACTGGCGAGCGAGCTGCCCACCCAGGCCTGGTTCGCCTGGCGGTTACTGCTGTATGCCTGCACCGGCAACCTCATCTACGCAGTGCTTCGATTTCTCACTGCCATCTTTCAGCAGACGTGGCCTGGCTGGTTGCAACAGGGTGTCCTGCTCGCCATGCAACTGGGCTGGCTGGCCTTTGCATGGGCGGGCAAATCCGTGGAGGCTTGGCTGGACGTGGGATGGACTGCCCTGGTGGTGGGCATTTACACAGCCGGAAGCCTCAGCATCGCTGTGCGAGGCTGGCAGCAACGGGCCTTCGGGAAGATCACGGCCTTGGGTTTGCATGCAGTGTTCACCGCCTTGCTGGCCTGGCACGACTACCACTTGCAAGCGGGTGAGTTTTCTCCCGCAAATCTGCCAGCACTGTCGCCCCTGGTCAGTGCATGGTTGCTTCAACCCATCTATCTGACGCACTTGTCACTGCCCGTGTTTGTCGGCATTTCGCTGTGGTTGCTGGGACAAGATCATCTGCGACACCGACGCGAGCGGGCGCAACATCAACAGGCGCTGACCCTGCAACGCGAGCGCATCATGCGCGACATTCACGACGGGGTGGGCGCACGTCTGAACCTCATGCTGTGGCGCACGCGCACTGCACCGCTGGTGGCGTCCCAGATCGAGGACGAGTTAGAACGCAGCATCGAGGAATTACGCTTTGCCATCAATCCCACCGACGCGGCCAACCTCACCTTGCTGCAAGCCTTGCGCAGTTTGTGCCTACGCGCACAGCGTTGGGGCCAACCCCAGGGTGTCGAGGTCTCTTTGCTGGCAGCCGCTCCAGATGAGGCCGTCACCCAAACCCTCTCGCCCGAATGCGCCCTGCATTTGTACAAGGCGACGCATGAGGCGGTCAGCAATGCGTTGCGTCACAGTGGTGCGCGTCGGATCTCGCTTCAGCTCAGTGTCCAAGCGCATGAGCTGCAACTCGTTGTCGAGGACGATGGCAATGGCATTCCGGGCTGGAACGCCGAGTTGCAATCCACCTCGGCCACCCCCATGACGGCCATGGGCTTGCGCGGCATGCAGCACCGACTGCAAAGCATTGGGGGGCATTGCCTGATTCACTCCAACGCCAACGGCACACGTCTGGAAATGCGCCTGCGCTTGGAAACGCGAGGTTAGATCCGGAAAACCTCGCCTGCCAGCGTCGGGTTTCGCTGGTAAAAACTTACGCGATTCTTGACGAAGGTCATGTGTGCAGCCGTGAGGATCGCCTGTCTTGGCCATAAGATCAAACCAAGGGCGGACCCGCCCACCCATTCAACCATCTGCGAAAGGAGTCGCCCCATGTTCCCTGAATACCGCGAACTGATCAGTCAGCTCAAGCACCAGGACCGCCATTTTCAACACCTGTTTGACCAGCACAATGCACTGGACCAACAGATCCAGAACATGGAAAAGCACATCCTGCCAGGCACGCCCGAGGAAATTGAACACCTGAAGAAGCAAAAGCTTCACCTCAAGGACCAACTGTTCCAGGTGTTGCTCAAGGCGTCGGTCAAGTCCTGAGTCTGTCTCACCCGATGCAGGCCCCTGAGATGGGCCTTCCTCAGCGCCACGAACGCCCCAATCTGGGGCGTTTTTTCATTCAGACTTGACGCGAATCAAGAGAATGCGGTCGCCAGGGTCATACACCCAGGTACTGCGACAACTGGTCCGAGCCCAGCAACTCGCTGGAATGCCCCGACAGCACCACCTGCCCTTTTTGCAGCACCACGGCACGCTCGGACTGCGACAACACCGTTTTGTAATCTCGGTCCACGATCAGTGTGGCAATGCCATCGGCACGGATGGCCTGAATGACGCGCCAGATCTCGGCCACGATGAGCGGCGCCAGTCCCTCGGTGGCTTCATCCAGGATGATGAGGTCTGGCTGCGTCATGAGCGCGCGGCCAATCGACAGCATCTGCTGTTCGCCGCCCGAGAGTTGGGCGCCCAGGTTGCTCACCCGCTCTTGCAATCGCGGGAAGGTTTCCATCACGCGCTCATAGGTCCAGCCACGTTGTCCCCCCAGGGCCGGACGCGCGGCCATCACCAGGTTCTCGCGCACCGAGAGGTTGGGAAACACGCCTCGCCCTTCCGGGACATAGGCGACTCCGCGGCGCGCCACTTCGTGGGGCTTGGCTTTGGACATGTCTTGCCCGAACAGGTGGATACGGCCGTCACGCTGCGTCACATGACCGAGCAAAGTACGAATGAGCGTGCTCTTGCCCATGCCATTACGTCCCAGCAAGCCCACGGTTTCACCGCGCGCGATGCTGAGGTCAATGCCATGCAAGACATGGCTGGAGCCATACCAGGCATGAATGCCAATGGCTTCCAGAATCGGGTCGGAGGACGAATGGAGTGCCATGTCAGTATCCTCCCAGATAGGCCGACTGTACCTCGGCATTGTCACGAATGGTTTGGGGGGTTCCAGAGGCAATCACCGAGCCGTTGACCATCACCGTGATGCGGTCGGCAATCCGAAACACGGCATCCATGTCATGCTCCACGAGCAGCACGGCATGGTCGCGTCGCAGTTGCGCCAGCAACTCCAGCATGCGCTCCGTTTCTTCGGCACCCATGCCAGCCAGGGGCTCATCGAGCAGCAGCACCTGAGGCCCCGTGGCCAGACACATGGCAATTTCAAGCTGTCGTTTCTGCCCATGGCTCAGCAAGCCCGCCGTGTGATCCAAGTAGTCGGTCAGCCCCGCACTGTGCGCAGCCTGACGTGCCGCTTCATTG
>VEQI01000032.1 GCA_018883305.1 Limnohabitans sp.
GGCTTGGGCAAGCTGCACTCACCCTGGCTCAAGCGGTTGAGCAAGGGGCGATTGAATACATCCCCTTCCCCGACGCCTTGCGTGGCAAATACCAATGCTTCACCCAGGCCGACCTCAGCGCGCTTCGCGCGGTGGGCTGTGACCATGTCTTTGCCGATGTCACCACGGGCGTGACTCGCTACATGCACGCACTGGACGTGTAAGCGCCACTCACCCCACCACTGCCACATTGGCGGTGGAATCAGAACTTTGCACAGGAGTTCTGACATGCCCGCTTGGGGACGCCCCCGCCTTTCAACGACGCCGCGCATCCCGACATGGCGCTCATGGCTATTGGCCTGCGGGCTGTGTTTGTGTGCCGCACCTGCCCAGGCGCTGGATCTCAACCAGGCCACCGAGGCCGAACTGGACAACCTGGCCGGCTTTGGACCCGCATTCACCGCCCGGGTCATGCAGGCCCGTGCCGAGCGTCCCTTTGAAAGTTGGTCCGATTTCACGCGCCGGGTCAAAGGCGTTCGCGAGGCCACGGCCACACGGCTGAGCCGTCAGGGCGCCCGCATCCAGCAAGAGGCCTACCCACCGACCTTGTCGCTCAGCCCAGACCCCCCCGGATCGTCCATCAGGCGTCCATGAAAGGGCCATCGTGGGCTGGCAGGGCGCTATAGTTGCGTCTTGGCTGATGCCAGACCCTTCCTCACCCGCCTTAACGGGTGCCCTCGCCCTCTGACCGGAGTTCCTTGCATGAAACGTCGTCACCTTGCCCTTGGCCTGTCCGCCCTGAGCCTGAGCCTGTCCAGCGTCTACGCACAGACCAAGTGGGACCTGCCCGCCGCCTACGCCGCCACCAACTTCCACTCGGAAAACCTGGTGCAGTTTGCCAACGACGTGGACAAGGCCACCGCCGGCAAGCTTAAGATCACCGTGCATGCCAATGCTTCCTTGTTTAAGGCCAATGAAATCAAGCGTGCCGTGCAAGGCGGTCAAGCCCAGATCGGTGAAATCCTGCTGGTCAACTTCGAGAATGAGAACCCCATCTACGGTGCCGACGGTGTGCCCTTCCTGGCCACGTCCTACGCCGAGTCGCGCCGTCTGTATGACGCCCAAAAACCGGTGCTGGACAAACTGCTGGGCAACCAGGGCATGAAGCTGCTGTTTGCCGTGGCCTGGCCGGCTCAGGGCATCTACACCAAGAAAGAGGTGAACTCGGTGGCTGACCTGCGCGGCATCAAATGGCGCGCCTACAGCCCGGCCACGGCCAAGATTGCCGAACTGATTGGCGCGCAGCCGGTCACCATTCAGGCCGCCGAACTCAGCCAGGCGCTGGCCACCGGCGTGGTGGAAAGCTACATGAGCTCTGGTTCCACCGGCTATGACACCAAGACCTATGAAAGCCTGAAGTACTTCTACGACACCCAGGCTTGGCTGCCCAAGAATGCGGTCATTGTGAACAAGAAGGCCTACGACGCACTGGACCCTGCCACCCAGGCCGCCTTGAACAAAGCCGCCGCCGAGGCCGAAACCCGCGGATGGAAGGTCAGCGAGGAGAAGGATTTGTTCTACAAGAAAGCGCTCACCGAAAAAGGCATGAAGATCATCACGCCTTCACCCAAGCTCATGGCCGACATGAAGCAGGTGGGCACCATCATGCTGGCTGACTGGCAGAAAAAGGCTGGCGCCGATGGTGAAGCCATCATCACGGCCTTCAACAAATCCGCACCAGCTGCCGCCAAGGCCAAGAAGTAATGCGGCGCTGGCTTGACCGACTTTTTCTCGCGGCAGGCGCCATCGGTGCTTGCTTCATCGTGCTGATTTGCGCGCTCATGATCGCGCAAAGCGTGATGCGGGAGTTCGGTCTGCGCACAGGCGCCATCAATGATGTGGTGGCCTGGTTCTGTGCCGCGGCAGCTTTTTTCAGCATGGCCCACGCCTTCAAGCATGGCGACTTTGTGCGCGTCACCTTGATGCTGGAGGCGGCGCCTGCGGGCCTGCGCCGCGCGCTGGAAATCACCTCGCTGTTGATTGGCACCGTGGCAGTGAGCTATCTGGCCTGGTGGGCCTGCTTGTTCACCTATGAAAGCTGGGAGTTCAATGACATCGCCCAGGGGCTGCTGCCCCTGCCGATGTGGATTCCACAGCTCAGCTTTGCTTTTGGCTCGGTGTTGCTCTGGCTGGCCCTGGTGGATGAACTGGTCCTGGTGTTGCGCGGTGGCGTGCCTTCTTATGTGCGTGCCGTGGAAGAGCGTCACGCACGCGGCGACTTCTCCTCCGATCTGTAAAAGGCAGTCATGGACATTTTGCTGGTAGGCGGCCTGTTGCTGCTGGTCATGATGGTGCTGCTCTCAGGCGGCGTGTGGATTGCCATGACCCTGGCCATCTGCGGCTGGGTGGGGCAAGCTTTTTTCACCAACACACAGCCTGGCAAAAACCTGTTCTCGGCCTTCTGGGAAAGCAATGCCAGTTGGGAGCTGGCCGCGCTGCCCCTGTTCATCTGGATGGGCGAAATTTTGTTTCGCACGCGCCTGAGCGAGGAAATGTTTGAAGGTTTGCGTCCGTGGTTGAACCGTGTCCCCGGCCGCTTGATGCACACCACCATCCTGGGCTGCGGCATCTTTGGGTCGGTGTCCGGTTCATCGGCGGCCACCTGTGCCACCATCAGCAAGGTGGCCTTGCCCGAATTGCTGCGCCGAGGCTACAACGAGAAACTGGCGCTGGGTTCTCTGGCCACCGCGGGCACCCTGGGCATTCTCATCCCACCGTCCATCACCATGGTGGTGTATGCCGTGGCGGCCGATGCGTCCATCATCCGGATATTCCTGGCGGGCTTTCTGCCCGGCCTGTTGCTGATGTTGCTCTTCAGCGGCTACATCATGTGGTGGAGCGTGCGCCACCCCGACCAAGTTCCTGCTGCGGACCCGCCCTCCAGCCTGATGCAAAAAATTCGGCAATCGGGCAGCTTGATTCCCTGCGGAGCGCTCATCGTCTTCATCTGCTGGGTGTTGATCACCGGCTATGCCACTGCCACGGAATGCGCGGCCTATGGCGTGGTGGGTTCCTTGGCCTTGGCGGCCTGGAGCCGCAGTCTGACTTGGGACAACTTCTGTGAAGGCTTGATGGGTACCGCCCGCACCAGTTGCATGATCATGTTCATTCTGGCGGGCGCAGCATTCCTCACCAAGACCATGGCCTTCACCGGCATTCCACGTGAGCTGGCCGAATGGGTCAGCGCCATGCAGCTCTCCCCCTTGATGCTGATCGCCATGCTGACCGTGATTTACCTGATCCTGGGCACGGCACTGGACGGCATCAGCATGATTGTGCTCACCAGCGCAGTGGTGCTGCCCATGATCCAAAAGGCCGGCTTCGATCTGATCTGGTTTGGCATTTTCATTGTGCTGTTGGTGGAAATTGCCGAAGTCACCCCGCCCGTGGGCTTCAACCTGTTCGTGTTGCAAAACATGACCGGCAAAGACAGCAGCGTGATTGCCCGTGCAGCATTGCCCTTCTTTGGTTGCCTGGTGGTGTGCATTGCACTCATCACCGTGTTTCCTGCCATCGTCACCTATCTGCCCGATCTGGTGATGGGCGTGGACAAGTAAGCATGAGCGCCGTGCTGGCCATCTGTGTGGGCGCCTGTCTGGGCGCGCTGGCGCGCTGGCAGTTGGGCTTGTGGCTCAACACCGGTGGTGTGCTGCCCTGGGGAACACTGGCCGCCAATTTGATGGGGGGTTATGCCATTGGTGTGTGCGTGGGCGTGTTTGAGGCGATGCCCCAACTGGACCCGGTCTGGCGTCTGGCCCTGATCACGGGCTTTCTGGGAGCGCTCACCACCTTCTCGTCCTTCAGTGCCGAAGTGGTGGGCATGTTGCAAGCATCGCGTTACGCCCTGGCGCTGATGACGGCCGTGCTGCACCTGGCCGGATCGTTGCTGCTGACAGTGCTGGGCATGAAAACCGTCTCGATGTTCTGGCCTGGCGCCTGAGCACCACCGCGCTCAGGGCTTGACCGCGCAGACCATCACGCCAGGGTCATTGGGCGCAATCTCTTGTTGATCCTTCGCGGTGCCCACCTCCAGGTCACGTGGCAAGGGCACACGGTTTTTCACCGCCAGAATTTCGGCCATCACGCTCACCGCAATTTCCGAGGGCATCTTGCTGCCAATGTAAATGCCGATGGGACCGCGCAGACGGGCCAGCGAATCTTCGGTGTGACCGAAGTGCTCGATCATGCGGGCATGACGGGCGCGGTTGTTGCGGCGTGAGCCAATGGCGCCTACATAAAAGGCTTCTGACTGCAAGGCCTCCAGCAAGGCCAGATCATCCAGCTTGGGATCATGGGTGAGCGCCACCACGCAGCTGCGGGCATCCGGGCGGAACGATTGCACCACGTCGTCAGGCATCTCGCGGGTGATGGTCACGCCAGACACGCTCCAGGCGCCGCTGTACTCTTCACGCGGGTCGCAAACGGTGACGGCAAAGCCGCAAAACAGCGCCATGGTGGCCAGGTATTCACTCAGCTGGCCGGCGCCGATGATCAGCATGCGGAACTCGGGGCCAAAGGTGTTGGACAGCTGCTGATCCGTCATGCGCAAGGGTTGAGGCGCGGAGACGGTTCGCAATTCAACATGGCCATCGGCCAAGGACACCAGCCGCTCCTGCAACTCCCCACGCTCCAGCGTGCGAACCAGCGTGTCCAGCAAAGCGGGATCAGGGTCGAACTCCAGCAACAGTTCCAGCGTGCCACCACAAGGCAGGCCAAAACGATGGGCCTCATCCGCTGAAACACCGTACCTGACTTGCTTGGGCGGGCCGCTGGGGATGTTCTGGGCATATTGGGCAATCATGTCGTCCTCAATGCAGCCGCCAGACACCGAACCCACCACCGCACCGCCTTGTGCCATGGCCATGATGGACCCCACCGGACGAGGGGAGGAACCCCAGGTGCGGGTGACCGTGACCAACACCGCGCGACGACCCGCCTGGCGCCAGTCACGCAAGCTGCGCAGTACCATCAGGTCCAAGTTTTCCATGCTACCCACCCCCATCCATTTGTGAAACAATCATAGAAGATATCCCCGCCTGGAGCTGTCACCTGTCATGAAGCGCCTACTCGTTCTGTTGGTTCTGCTGCACCCCCTGGCTTGGGCCGAATGGACTCAGGTGGACGAAACCGACCGTACCGTCATTTATGTGGACCCGGACCGGGTGCAAAAAAACGCCCAGTTCCCCACCGTCTGGCAGCTGTCCGATTACCGCCAACCCAATCAGCGCGGCGTGCGCTCCAGTCAGAATCTGATCGAATTTGACTGCAAGGGTAAAAAGCGGAGAACCCTGGTCTTTGTCTCCCATTCAGAGAACATGGGCGAAGGCAAGGTCATCTTCAAAAGCCTCAAACCCGGGCAATGGCACCCGGTGCCCCACGACTCCGTGGCCGAGCAAATCCTGGGTATGGCCTGCGAACATTGACCCTGGGCGTCTGCCCTGCGCTGTCGCGGGCTTGGCGCTTTTTCCACGCTCACGCCATTCGGCCATCCACCACACGAATGACACGGTCGCAGCGGGCAGCCAGCGCAGCGTTGTGTGTCACGAACAATACCGCCATGGCCTGCTCACGGTTGATGCGTCGCAAGAGTTCAAACACCGCATCTGCACTGTGTGAATCCAGGTTGCCCGTGGGTTCGTCCGCCAGCAACAAACGGGGACCCATGACCAGCGCACGCGCCAGCGCCACCCGTTGCTGCTGACCGCCTGACAAGTGCACCGCTTGTCGGTGTTCATACGCTGAAAGCTCCACCCGATCCAGCAACTCATGTGCGCGTGCATGCATCTCGGGCGTGGGCAGTCCATGCGCGGCATACATCGGCATCAGCACATTCTCCAGCGCGGTGAAGGCCCCCAGCAGGTGGTGATACTGAAACACAAACCCGATCGTGTCACCCCGCAACCGCGTCAGCGCGCGGTCATTCAATCCCGTGGTTTGCTCACCAGCAATGGACAATTCACCACGCGTGGGTCGATCCAGCAAACCCACCAGATGCAAGAGTGTGCTCTTGCCCGAGCCGGAAGGCCCCATGATGGCGCAGAACTCACCCGCCTGCAGCGTCAAGTCCACGTCGTGCAGCACCTGGACTTCATTGGGCAAGCCGACCTGGAACGACTTGCAGATGCCGCGTAACACCAGAACAGGTGGAATGGGGGGTGTGAGTTCAACCACGAATCGCCTCCACCGGATCCAAGCGTGAGGCGCGGTAGGCAGGCCACCAGGCAGACACCAGGCCAGTCATCGTGGCCAACACCAATGCCAGCAGCCAGATCATCGGTTCAAACGTCAGTTCCACCAGCGGTGTGCCATCGGGATGTCGCTGCGTCTGCTGCCACCATTGCAACGCCGCATACGCCAGGCCAGACCCTCCCAGTGCGCCAAGGCCACCAAGCAGCAAGCCCTCCAGCAGAAAGATGCGCATGACCTGCCCCCGTGTGATGCCCATGGCCCGCAAGATGCCAATCTCGCGCGATTTTTGAATCACCGACACCACCAGCACACTGGCCATGCCAAATGCCACCGACAGCGCCACAAAGATGCGAATCGTGGTGTTGGCCGTGGTTTGCGCACTTAAGGCGGTGAAGAAATGCTCATTGGTGCTGATCCAGCTGTCTGCCTGCACATCCAGCAAACCCGACAAGCGCCGGGCAATGCGATCGGCCTCGTAGACATCGTCCACCGTCACCTCCAGGGCGGACACACCAGACAACTGGCTGAGCAAACTTTGGGCGGTGCGCATGGCCAAGTAGGTGATGCGCAGGTTGGCCGACTTGTTGCCCAAATCAAAAACGCCCACCACCGTGAACACCTGCACGCCCCCCTGAGAGGTACTCAGCCGCAGCTTGTCCCCCAGACCCACGCCCAGGTCTTGCGCCAGATCCAGCCCGATCAGCATGTCCTGCACACCCAACTCGGCATGTCCGCGGACCAGCTTGTCGGGGATGGACACAATCCGAAAGTAGCTGGCCGGCTCCACGCCCAAGACCGAGATGGAGCGGCTGGCCTCGCCCCGTGACACCAACGCCGAGCCACTCACCATGGGGGCCACCCGCACGACGTCAGGCAATGCCAGCAACTGTGTCTGCATGGACAACCATTCACTCAGGTTCTTCAGTCGCTGCAAAGGCGGTTGGACATGCTGGGCGATGGCTACGTCCTTGACCTCGTCACGCAGTGCGCGCGTCACTTCCTTGCGGGGGGTGAGTTGAATGTGTGACTGCCCCGTCAGCACCCGTTGCACGAAGTTGGCCTGCAAGCCGCTGAGCAAGGCGGACATGAACACAATCACCCCCACGCCAATGGCCACGCCCAACAGAATGAACACCGTCTGGGTGCGTCCTTCCAGCAGAAAGCGAAAGGCCAGCCAGCACTCAAACGGCAACCATCGCGACAGATGACCTGGAACAGATCGTCCGGAAGCCGCCTTGGCGGACGCATGCGTCAACACCACAGACCTCAGTGCAGCGATGCACGCGGCCGCACACGCTGACCATCGGTCAACGTCGCACCACCGGTATTCACCACCACCTCTCCGGCTTGCAGGCCCTCCAGGATTTCCACCCAGCCGCCAGCGCGCATGCCCGTCGAGACCGCTGTTTTGTGCACATGCGGGCCGAGAAGTTTGTACACCCAGGCACCGCCTTCGGCCTCGCCCTGCACGGCCGACTCCTGCACCTGCAGCACCTGAGGCCGATGTGCCGTTTGAATGTCCACCGACACCGTCATGTCCTGCCGGAGATAGTCCGGTGGCTGGGGCACGCGCAACTTGACTTCCACCGAACCACGCTGGGGGTCCACCCCGGGATTGATGTAAACCAGCTCCGCCGGAAATCGCGCCTGGGGATAAGCGTCTGCAGAAACGCGGGCCGGTTGCCCCAGGTTCAGCCACTTGAGTTGCTTCTCGTCAATCTGCGCCACCACCTGGGTATCCCCCGAGGGTGAGAGAGTCATCAGCGACTTGCCGGGTTGCACCACATCACCCACCTCCACCTGACGAGCAATGAGCGTACCCGCCACGGGTGCACGCAAACGCGCATACGACCAGCGTGCCCGCGCCAACGCCACACCGGCCTGCGCTTGTTGCAAATTGGCCTGGGCCTGCACGTGCTCGGCACCACCGGGGCGAACGCTGTGCCATTGATGCACGGCCCCCACCAGTTGTGATTCCGACAAACGCGTGGTGCGCGATGACTCATCCAGGGCGGCCTGACCAATGAACGCCTGGGAAAACAAGTCCTGATGTCGTGCCTGCATTCGCATCGCCTGTTCCAGATTGATGAGCGATTGCCGAACGCCCTGTTCCGCCAGGGGCAACTGCACTTCACGTACACGCCGCAATTGCAGCTCGGCCATGGCGGCCGCCGATTCAGCTTGCGCCAAAGCCGCACGCGATTCGCTGTCATCCAGTTGGATGAGCAAATCATTGGCCTGCACCGACTGGCCCTCACGGACAGGCACCCCCCGCACCACACCCACCACTTGCGAGCCAATGGCCAGGCGAAACGGGTTTTGCACCCGCCCGGACACCACCACGGACTGCATCATGTCTCGCCGGACCACCTCACTGGTGGTGACCACCGGACCTGGCCACCACCACACGAGCATCAGCGTGGTCAGCATGAGTGCCATGCCCGCCAGGCCCAGCATCAGGGTCGGGCGATTCACGGTCACTCGTCATTTGGCGGGCGGCAGCACAGGCGCAGCCTCACGGGCACGCTCCTTGGCAGGCGTCTGGCGCTTGTATCGCTCGCTGCGCTCTTCCTGACGCTCACGGGCTTCTTCCTCGTGCAGCTTGCGGGTGTCTTGCTTGAGCTTGTCCTTGTCCGCCTTGAGCTTGTCCTTGTCCGCTTGAATGGCCGCCTTGTCGGCCGTCACCTGCTCACGTGCTTGCTCCACAGCCGCACGGGTGGCACCGGGCGCCGCAGGTGCGGAGGCCGAAGGTGCGGTGGCTGCTGGCCCCGTGGTTGGCGTGGATTGCGCCATGGCATGGGTGCCCAGCACCAGCAGACTGGCCACGCCCAGTGCGAAACGGACTTTCATGGAACCTCCTGTGAAATGAAGAGATCCGATGCTAGGTCGTGGCTTCGCCTCTGCCTGTGCGCTAGCTCACACGCTCAAGCATGCGCAGTGACCCGACGCTTGTCTTGCCGGCGGTAGAACCCGCGTTTGCACACCTCCACCGTCAACACATAGGCCACGGACAGCCCCACCAAAGAGAGCATCAGGTGCATTGGCAAGGGCACGAACTCAAACCAGTCGGCAAGTGGCGAGTATGGCAGCACCACCGCGACCAAGGCCACCAAGGCCGTGATGAGCACCAGACTTGCAGCAGGACGGCTGCGATAGAACCTGCGCCGCGTGCGCACCACCAAGGCCACCAGCAACTCGGTCAGCAATGACTCCACAAACCAGCCGGTTCTGAATTCAGGCGGTGCAGCCTGAAAAATCCATAGCAACATACCAAAGGTCAGCAGGTCAAACACCGAGCTGACCAAACCAAAACTGATCATGTATTCACGAATGAAGTCTGTGTCCCACTGTCTCGGGCCGGCAATCCATTCCGGGTCCACGCGGTCGCGTGCAATCGCCATGGCCGGCAAATCGGCCAGCAAGTTGTTGAGCAAAATCTGCGTCGCCAGCAAAGGGAGGAACGGCAGAAACACCGAGGCCAGTGCCATGCTGACCATGTTGCCAAAATTGGCGCTGATGACGGTGAGCAAATACTTGAGCGTGTTGGCAAACGTGGTGCGCCCCTCGGTGATGCCATCAAGAAGCACATCCAGATCCTTGCGCAACAGCACCAGATCGGCCGCGTCTTTGGCCACATCCACCGCTGTGTCCACCGAGATGCCCACATCAGCCGTGCGCAGCGCCAATGCGTCATTGATACCGTCCCCGAGATAGCCCACCACATGACGGCCCCGCTGCAAGGCCAGCAAGATACGTTCTTTTTGACCAGGATCGACATCGGCAAACAGGCTGACACGCCGTACCGCCAGCATCAGCGCACGGTCACCCATGCGTTGCATGTCCGGCCCTGTCAGCATGGCGGCCTGCTCCAATCCCACCTGGGCAGCCACATGCCGCGCCACCTGCGGGTTGTCGCCGGTGATGATTTTCAGCGCCACGCCGCGCTGGGCCAATGCACTCAATGTGGCTTGAACGCCAGGCTTGACGGGATCCAGAAACAACAGAAAACCGGCAAAGCACAACGACTGCTCCTCCCAAGTAGTGTCAGCGGACGCTGTCTGTGGCCACGTCCTGGTGGCCACGCCTAGCACGCGGTACCCCTGCTCACTCCAGGCATTGAAACGGGTTTCAAGCGCGCGACGAGCCGCCTCATCCAGGGGCTGAGCCGTTTCGCCCCAGTGTGTACAGCGTGCCAGCACTTGACGTAATGCGCCCTTGGTGATCATCTGTGCCTGACCTTCGTCTGATTCGAAGATCACGGATAAGCACTTGCGCTGGAAGTCATAGGGGATCTCATCGATCTTGTGACGATGATCTGGTGGGATGGACTGTGCTTGCGCCAACGTCAGGATGGCCTCATCCAGCGGACTGGACAAGCCCGTTTGCCCTTGCGCATTCAACGCGGCCAGTTGCAGCACGGTCTGACTGGGTTGACCCCAAGCGTCCAGCGCGCCATCCAGTTGCAACACCCCCTGTGTCAAGGTACCCGTTTTGTCGGTACACAGCACGTCCATGCTGCCCAGGTTCTCGATGGCATTGAGTCGACGCACAATCACACCCATCGCGGCCATGCGCTTGGCACCGTGCGACAAGGTGATGCTCACAATGGCGGGCAACAACTCTGGCGTGAGTCCCACCGACAACGCCAGCGCGAACAACAAGGAATCAATGGGCGGGCGTTGCAGGATGAGATGCAGGCCCAACACCAGCACCACCATGACCAACATGACCCGAGTGAGCAAATAGCCCAGACGCTGAATCCCTTGCTCAAAGGCGGTGGGGGGTGGCTGACGCGATAAGCGGTCCGCCAATTGCCCGAGCTGGGTGTGCGACCCGGTGTTCACCACCAGCATTCGCGCCGTGCCACTGCTCACACTGGAGCCCATGAACAAAGCATGCTCACGCTGGGTCAAGGTGGCCTCTGCCGCCGATTGTCCAGAGGACTTCTCCACAGGCACGCTTTCACCAGTCAACACCGACTGATTGACAAAGCAATCCTTGCCAGCCAGCACAACCCCATCGGCGGGCACCAGACTGCCGGCGGACAGCAGCACCACATCGCCAGGCACCAACGCGGTCACCGCACAGGTCTGCGCCACACCGTCACGCAGCACGCGAGCCTCCAAACTCAGGTGCGCCCGCAACCGTTGCATGGCCGCATGTGCCACGTATTCCTGAACGAACCCCATGAGCGTGCTGATGAGGACGATGGCCAGCACCACCAGGGCATCCACCCATTCGGTGGCCATGAGGGAAATCACACACGCCGCCACCAGGATGAGCACCAGGGGGCTCTTGAACTGACTCAACAACAGTCTCAGGGCCGAAGGGCCGCTGTGTTGTGTGAGCGTATTGAGACCGTAGGTGGTCTGCCGCTGCGTCACTTGAGAGGCCTGCAACCCCGTTTCCCGGGATTGCAGTTGCGACAACAAATCGGCCGGCGACAAACACCAGAACTGATCGATCCACAACTTCTGCATGTGGGCACCTTAAATGGCTGACGTCCAAGGCTTTGCGGTTTAGCGCACAGACCCGTCGTCACATCGCTTTTATCTTACGCACCTTCCTCCACCATGGATAGCCATGTCAGACATTCTTTCCACCGCCGGTGCGGTGCTCACCAAAACCCGATACGCCTGGGACATTTCCCTGGCAGGCAATGAACAACTTCCCACGTTCTCTCATCTGCAAGGACAGATCGTCATGAACAAAAAAACTCACACCACGAAGGACGTGCCCGATGTGCGCCCAGGTGGCTATGCCAACGACCACAACAAGCCGGGCGAGCACCCCGCCACCCCGTTGCATCAGGATCAACGCACGCCCGCCAGTCGAAGTGACCGGGACGATCATCTGGGAAGCCACAACCAGTCACAAGAGCGAAAACACGGGCCGCAGCGCGGTCGATGAGGCATGGATCAGGCGTTGGTAAGGCCTTGATTAGAGGCTAGAGCCTCATCTCTAAAGTGCATGCCAGGGTCTTCTCAAATTGATAGATGGGCTTAACATCCCATCCATCGAAACCAAACTCACCCAAGGAACTGACATGCAAGACCAACTGAAACAACTCAAGCCCCAGATCGAAGCCTCTGTGGAAGCCGCTTACGAAGTCGCCAACCTGGCCCTGTCGCAAGTCGAGCGCGCCACCGAGCTGTCCCTGGCCCAAAGCAAGCAAAACGCCGCTTTCGCCAAGAGCCAGCTGCAAGCCGTGTCGGAATTGAAAGACCCGGCCTCTGTGTTCCAATTTGTGCAAAGCCAACTGGAAGCGTCTGCCAAGTACGCCGCTGGCGTGGCCGCCACGGCCTTTGAACTCAGCCAAGAGTTCCAGGCCGAGCTGACCGAACTGGCCGAGACCCAATTCGACGCGAAGCAAGCGGAAGTCAACAAGCTGATCGTTGAGACGCTGAAGAACGCCCCCCAAGGCTCTGAGGCCGCCGTGGCCGCTCTCAAGCAAGCCGTGGACGCTGGCAACAAGGCCGTGGCTCAAGCGCGCACCGCTGCCAAGAAGTCGGCTGAACTGGCCAAGCAAGGCCTGGAGCAGCTCAAGGCCAACGCGCCCCAGGCTGCCAAGCCGGCCCGTCGCCGCGCCTAAGCACAGCGCTCTCACCGCCCTCCAGTCCTCATGGGTCTGGAGGCTTCACAAGGCACCCTTCGGGGTGCCTTGTTTGTTTGGCGGGAAGCTTGCCGCTATTTCGCATATCCTTGCCCACTCAGGACATGCCAATTCAGGAGTGCGAGATGACGTTTTCATTCAAGGACCAGCAGGTGTTGGTCACCGGTGGCACCAGCGGGATCGGACTGGGCATTGCCCAAGGATTTCGACACGCAGGTGCCCAGGTCACCGTGGTGGGCTTGCCGCCACGGGCGGCCTCGGATGTCGATGGCCTGCGCTGCATCGAGCTAGACCTGCGCGACAAGCAGGCTCCTCAGCAATTGGCGCCACAACTCTCCAGCCTGAACATCCTGGTCCAAGCGGCGGGCATGATCCGGCGCGCAGATGAGCACAACCCCGACGTTTTTGAGCAAGTGATCGACCTCAATCTCAATGCAGCCATGCGGGTGGCGCATGCCATGCACCCGCTGTTGGCAGCGTCGCGCGGTGCGGTGGTGAACGTGGCCTCGATGCTGAGTTTTTTTGGTGGCGGTCTGGCGCCCGCCTACAGCGCCAGCAAGGGCGGCATGGCACAACTCACCAAGAGCCTGGCGATTGCCTGGGCCAACGAGGGCATTCGTGTCAACGCCATCGCACCGGGATGGATCGCGACGCCCCTGACGCAAGTGCTGCAGGACGACCCAGCCCGCAGCCAGGCCATTTTGAACCGCACGCCGATGGGCCGCTGGGGCAAACCTGAGGATCTCGTGGGCCCCGTGATGTTTCTGTGCTCACCCCAAGCAGCCTTTGTCACCGGCGTGGTGCTGCCCGTGGATGGCGGCTACCTGATCACCTGACCCCCGTTTTTTCTTGGAGTCCACACCATGTCATTGTTTCCAGGTTTCAGCTCGCACCGCTTCACGTCCACGGGCGCAGAGATTCACTACCTGCGCGCAGGCCAAGGTGAACCTGTCCTGTTGCTGCATGGCTATCCACAAACCCATGTGTGCTGGCATCGCATCGCCCCCGCCTTGAGCAAGGACTACACCGTGATCGTGGCCGATCTACGAGGCTATGGCGATTCCTCCAAACCGCCCGGGCTCCCGGACCACGCCAACTATTCCAAGCGCGCCATGGCGCAAGACATGGTGGAGTTGATGGCGTCCCTGGGGTTTGACCGCTTCCATCTGGTGTCCCATGACCGGGGATCTCGTGTATCCCATCGCTTGGCCGCAGATCATCCGTCCTGTGTGCAGACGCTGACGGTGATGGACATTTCACCCACGCTCAAGATGTTCCAGAACACCAACATGGCGTTCGCCCGTGCGTATTTCCACTGGTTCCTGATGTTACAACCCGCCCCTATCCCGGAAGAGTTGCTGGCGGGCAAAGTGCCTTTCTACACCCTGGGTCGCGTGGGTCGCGCCGAACCTGACCTGAGCCACTACGATCCGGCCGCCTTGGCCGAGTACACGCGCTGTTACGCGGACCCGGCGGCCATTCATGCGTCTTGTGAAGACTACCGCGCCGCCGGCACCATCGACCTTGAACACGATCGCGCAGATCGTGCGGCTGGCCTCAAGTTGCCCATGCCCGTGATGACCTTGTGGGGCGCTGAAGGCGTGGTGGGCACGATGTTCAACTGCCTGGAAGACTGGCGCGAAGTGGCCGAGAACGTCACGGGCAAAGCCCTGCCCTGTGGCCACTTCTTGCCCGAGGAACAGCCCGAGATGACGTTGACCGAAGTGCAACGTTTTTTGAAGCAGCACCCTATGCTGCGCTGATCATCCCAGCACGCGGGGAACAGACGCAAGCGACGCCTAACCCTCCGCGTGCTGGCGTCGCTCAAATGCCCAGATAAGCCTCACGGATACGGGCATCGTTGAGCAACTCCTCGGAACGTCCACTCAGCACCATCTCGCCGTTTTGCAACACAAACGCGCGCTGCGCCACCGACAGCGCCAGTTGGGTGTTTTGCTCCACCAACAGCGTGGTCACGCCGGAGCGATGAATGGTGACCAGGGCATCATGCAGTTCCTGCACGATCTTGGGCGCCAGGCCATGGCTGGGTTCATCCAGCAACAGCAAGCGTGGCTTGCCCATCAGGGCTCGACCAATGGCCACCATTTGCTGTTCACCGCCGGACAGCGTGCCAGCCAGTTGCCGGCGACGCTCCGCCAGGCGTGGGAACTGCATGAACACGGCTTCGAGCGTGCGTTGCAAATCTGCCTTGTCGTGACGACGGTGATAGCCGCCTAGCCACAAGTTGTCCTCCACCGACATGGCGGGAAACACATGACGCCCCTCAGGTACGTGGGAAATACCCCGAAACGGAATTTGATGCGCGGGCAATGCCAGCAGGTTTTCACCCTCCAGCGCAATGCGACCCGAGGTGCGTGGCACCAGTCCCGAGATGGCGCGCAACAAGGTGCTCTTGCCAGCCGTATTGGCCCCGATGACGGCCACAAAGTCGCCCTGCGCCACGTCAAAGCTGATGTGATGCAGCACTTCGCTGCCGTCATAGGCCGCGCACAAATTGTCAATGACCAGCAGACTCATGCGTGAACTCCGGCGTGCGTATCGCTTCCGAGATAGGCAGAGATGACATCGGGGTTTCGACTGATGTCCTGCGGCGTTCCCTGGGCAATCAATTGTCCAAAGCTCAGCACCAGAATGCGCTCACACAAATTCATGATGGCGCGCATGTGGTGTTCTATCACCACAAAGGTCAGCCCGTCTTGCTCTCGCAACTTTCGAATCAGGGCTAGCACCTGGTCCATCTCGGCATGATTCAAGGCGGCCATCACTTCATCCAGCAATACCACCTTGGGTTGCGTGCACAAGGCTCGCGCCATTTCCACCAAGGCCTTCTCCGGGAAGGTGAGATCGGCCGCGTGTTTATCCGCGATGTGGGCCATGCCCACGCGTGCCAGGTTCTGTCGCGCCAGTTCGCGTGCGTCTTGCAGGGACAAGCGCAGCAAGCCACCCGTGAGTACGTTGTCCAGCACTGTCATCTCGGGAAACAAGGCCACGTTCTGAAACGTCTTGACCATGCCCAGACGCGCCACCTGATGCGGCTTGAATCCGGTGATGCGCTGGCCTTGCAGCATCACTTCACCGGACGAAGGCTTGATCAAGCCCATCAGCAAATTGAACAAAGTGGTCTTGCCAGCACCATTGGGGCCGATCAGGCCAATCAACTCGCCGGCCTGGATCTGCAAGTCCACCTGATTGACGGCGGTGAGTCCGCCAAATCGGCGCGTCAGCCCTTGGGCGGACAAAATGGGTGTGCTGCTCATACGCGTGCTCCTCGGGCGGTCACGCGGCGATACAGGGTCTGCAATCCACGAGGTTCAATCAGGATGATGAGGATCAGAATCAGGCCAAAGGCCAGTTGCGACAGCCCCGCCCCCGAACTGGACAACGTGGCATTGAAGAGTTCTTCCAGCGGCAGCAAGAAACAGGCGCCAATGATGGGC
>VEQI01000328.1 GCA_018883305.1 Limnohabitans sp.
TGTCCACCCAGGCCGCGCCCTTCGAACCCACCTTCCACCTCGGCCAGCAAATCACCCATGTGCAACGTGAGCCGGATGGCCGTCTGCGTGTCACCAGCTCGATGGGCACTGAATGGCTGACGCCAACCTTGTTCATCGCCACCGGCGTGGGCGCCTTCTTGCCCAGAACCCTGTCTGTCCCTGGACTGGAGGCCTGGCATGAGCGTCAGGTCTTTCATGCCGTCCCTTCGGCGCGCAACCTGTCTAGGAGACATCTGGTCATTGCGGGCAGCGATGACCATGCCGTGCAAACAGCACTGGCCTGTTCCGCATTGGACAAGTCACAGGCACCAGCCAGCATCACCTTGATTCATCGCCGTCAAACGCTGGATATCGACGAGCCCTTGCTGACTGAATGGAACAACGCGGTGGTCAGCGGTGCGGTGAAATTTCAAGTGGGTCAGATCACAGGGCTGGAAGCCACCACGCACCGCATGACGCATCTGCACGTGGCCACCCCCAGTGGCGAGACCTTGAACCTGCCGTGTGATGACTTGTGGCTTCTGCTGGGGCTCTCCCCCAAGCTCGGGCCGCTGAGCGAATGGGGTCCGGCACTGGCGCGCAAACAAGTGGTGGTGGATACGGAACGATTCGCCACCAGCGAACCTGGCATTTACGCGGTGGGCGACTGCAACACCTATCCCGGCAAGCGCAAGCTCATTCTGAGTGGTTTTCATGAGGCCACCCTGGCGGCCTTTGCGGCTGCGGCCCAACTCAACCCGGGGCAGAAGATCCCGCTGCAATACACCACAGCGTCACCCCACCTGCACCAGTTGCTGGGTGTGCAATGAGCCGTTCTCGTACCTTGTGCGACGGCGCAGCCAATCGCCTGTTACAAAAGCCGCGTGGCCAGCGGCGCGTAGCCGTGATTGAGTGGCCCATGTCCATGGCCCACCTGAACCGAGGCACCCGCCTGAATGGCCCCCAGAATGTAGGCACGCGCTGCACGCACGGCGTCTTCCAGGGGCAGTCCCAATGCCAGCTGCGCAGCGATGGCCGACGAGAGCGTGCAGCCCGTGCCATGCGTGTTGCGACTGGCGATGCGTGGACTGGCCAGCACCACCTCTGGCTGGCCGCGCTGTGTCAGCACATCCACCACCTCATCACCCGGCAAATGACCGCCCTTGAGCAGCACGGCTCGAGCGCCCTGCAACATCAGGGCTTGTGCAGCCCCCGACAACTCGCTCACCGAGGCAATTGGTTGCTGCAACAGCAAGGCGGCTTCATCCAGGTTGGGCGTGATGACGGTGACCAACGGAAACAACCGGTCCACCAGCACGCGCACGGTGTCGTCGGCAATCAAGCGGTCTCCGCTGGTGGCCACCATCACCGGGTCCAGCACCACCTGCGACAGTTGATAGTGCTCGATGGCCCAGGCCACCACGTCCACCACTCCGGGCTCATGCAACATGCCGATCTTGACGGCGTCCACCCCGATGTCTTCGATCACCGATTGCAATTGGGCTTTGAGGAAGGCCGGTGGGACGGCGTGAATGCCTTGCACGCCCACGGTGTTTTGCGCCGTGAGGGCCGTGATGGCGCTCATGCCATAGCAACCCAGCGCGGCAAAGGTTTTGAGATCGGCCTGAATCCCCGCGCCACCACCGCTGTCCGAGCCGGCAATGGTGAGCACCCGAGCGTAACGGGCGATGGCGGGTGTGGAGGCGATATCGTTCATGCGCGGCATTATCGCGAAACCAAGGAAGCCACATGCAACAACGCCCTCACAGTGTAATCCTGGGCGCCGGCCTGATGGGACGCCTGCTAGGCTTACGCCTGGCGCAAGCCGGGCATTGGGTCGAGCTGTATGACACCGCGCAAGCAGACGCCCAAGGCTCGGCCGCCCGTGTGGCGGCGGCCATGCTGGCGCCGTTGGCGGAGTCCGCCATTACTGAATTGTCGGTGGTGGCCATGGGACAGCACGCCTTGCAAGCCTGGCCACGCGTGCTGGCCGGCCTGCCCTCGCCAGTGTTTTTCCAGCAAGCCGGCACCTTGATCTTGTGGCACCGACAGGATGCCCCCGAGGCACAACGCTTTCATCAGCAATTGCAACGTACCGCTCAAGCCTTGCCCAGCCTGCCAAGCGCAGAACCCTTGGACGCCGAACAACTGGCCCATCTTGAGCCTGGTCTGCGTCATCGCTTTGCGCAAGGCCTGTATCTGCCGGGTGAAGGGCAACTGGACAACCGTCAGCTACTGGCCGCCTTGCTGGGGGCGTTGCAGCAACATCAAGTGACCGTGCATTTCAATTGTCCTCGGGACATCCACGATTTCAAACCGGGTCAGGCGCAACAGCCCGACTGGGTGTTTGATTGCCGCGGGCTGGGCGCCAAACCTGCCTGGTCGCAGTTGCGGGGCGTTCGTGGTGAAGTGATACGGCTGCATGCGCCTCAAGTGGACCTCACGCGCCCGACTCGGCTGATCCACCCTCGCTACCCGATCTACATTGCGCCCAAAGAAGATCATGTCTTCGTCATCGGCGCGACAGAAATCGAGAGTGAAGATCTCTCCCCGGCCAGCGTGCGCTCCACGCTGGAATTGCTGAGCGCGGCCTACACCGTGCACACGGGCTTTGCCGAGGCCCGCATTCTGGAAATCACCACCCAGGCCCGTCCCACCTTGCCGGACAACCTGCCTGCCGTCGTCTGTCCTCGCCCCGGGGTGATGCAGGTCAACGGACTGTACCGCCACGGCTTTCTGATTGCCCCGGCCATGGCCGATTGCGTGATGGAGTGGGTGGAGCACGGCACGCACCAACTGGCTGACCGCCTCGGACTGGCCTTTGGCGCGCAGTAGGATGTAGCCCCATGCCTGACGCTGATTTGAACCTGCTGATCAACCAACAGCCGTATCGCTTGCCGGTGGGTGCCACCTTGAGCGACGCCATCGAACTTATCGGCCTGAAACCCCCTTTTGCCGCCGCCATCAATCTGGAGTTTGTGCCGCGCAGCCAATATGCACAGCGCCGCCTGGCGGAGGGCGACCGGATTGAACTCATTGCGCCCGTCACCGGCGGCTGAACCCTCATGAACACGACTGTCACTTCACCAGACCCGTTGACCCTGTACGGCGAGACGTTCCACAGCCGTCTCTTGCTGGGCACGTCGCGTTATCCCTCGCCCACGGTTTTGCAAGCCGCCATCGCGGCCTCGCAGCCGGCCATGCTGACCGCGTCCTTGCGGCGCCAGACAGCCCAAGGCGACAACACCTCAGTCTTCTGGACCTTGCTCAAGCAGGCTCAAGTGCAGGTGCTGCCCAACACCGCCGGATGCCACAGTATTCAAGAGGTCATCACCACCGCTGAAATGGCGCGCGAGGTGTTTGAAACCGACTGGATCAAGCTGGAATTGATTGGCGACGACTACACCTTGCAACCCGACACGCTCCATCTGCCGGAAGCGGCCGACCGTCTGATTCGCGCCGGTTTCAAGGTGTTGCCCTACACCACCGACGATCTGGTGCTGTGCCAGCGTCTCATTGACGTGGGCTGTCAGGCGGTGATGCCTTGGGCCGCACCCATTGGTACGGGCAAGGGCCCCATCAACCCTTATGCCCTGCAAACGCTGCGTGAACGCGTGCGCGTGCCCTTGATCGTCGATGCTGGCCTGGGCCGTCCTTCCCATGCCTGTCAGGTGATGGAATGGGGCTATGACGCCGTGCTGCTGAACACCGCCGTGGCGCTGGCTCTGGACCCAGTGGCCATGGCCCAGGCCAGCATCGACGATCAAGGGC
>VEQI01000329.1 GCA_018883305.1 Limnohabitans sp.
GGCCAGGGATTAGCCGAGGCCACTCGGTGAAACCAGATACATCTGCGTGGTGCATGGCCTTAAGCGAAACATCGTGATGCGGCAAGTATCCCATGCCGGTTCGTGTTGTGTACGCCGTCGCCAAGCTTGGCGCTTTACCTATGTCAAACAAGCTTCGTACAATGTCTTCATGGCCGTCTTTGCTGTCGACCGTCGCGTCACCCACCTGCTGCTGGCAGTCCTGTTCGGACTGTTGGCACTGGGGCCTTTTTTGCATGCCCATCTGGGCTTCTCCAAAGTGACAGGCTTTCATGTGGCGGGCTATGACGGCCCGGTCAGCACCAGCTCTGCACATGCGCATGCCATCGACGACCAGGCCCAGCACCCCGATCTGTCGGACGCCGAGTCCCCTGCCGTGGGCGTCAGTGCGTCGCTGGTGCGTGACATCCTCGACATCCCCTGCCCCGATGGCATCACGATTCAGTCCATCGTGGCCATCATGGCGGCTACGCTGGTCCTGAGCGGACTGCTTCAATCTGCGCCTGTCTGCACCAGGCATCCCAACCGGCCTCGTCCGGGCCTGCCACCACCCGCGCTTGCGCCGCCTGTGTCCTTGCGTTGAATCGTCCGTGGCGTGCTTGCACGCGGGATCGCCACTTGGTGTGGTTGTCAGATGAAGCAGAGGATAGGCATGAAACGTTATTCGTGGACCCTGGGATGGGTCTTGGCCGTCATGGTCAATGTGGCACTGGCCCGTGAGCCGCAAGCCCCCCAGGAACTGGTCCTGGATGTCAAGCAACAAGCCGCCATGGGCGTGCGCGTGGCCCCCGTGCAAGCGGCCTCGACACGCTCGGTCCTGGCGTCTGCCCAGGTGGGCTTGCCACCGGGGCGTGAGGTGGTGGTGGCCGCGCCGTATGCCGGCACCATCACGCGAGTAGACGTGGGTGTGGGTGACCGTGTGGAAGCCAACGCCACCCTGGCCTGGATGTCCAGTGCCCACTTGAGTGAGGCCCGTCGTCAATGGCGTGAGGCGCAACTGGATGTGGACCAATGGCGCCTGACCTTGCAACGCGAACAGGCCTTGCTGGCCGAAGGCTTGATTCCCCAAGCCCGTGTTGACCTCACCCTCAACCGCGCACGCAATGCCGAGGCAGCACTGGCCGCGCGTGATGCAGAGCTGCAGGCGGTGGGGCTGAGCCCCGCCTCGCTCAAGCAAGCCTCGGATTTCACCTCTGCCGCACTGCGCACACCGCAGGCTGGCCACGTGATTGAGACAGCGGTCACGGTGGGACAACGCGTTGAGGCGGGTGTCCCGCTGTTTCGACTGGCGGATACGCGTCAATTGCAGCTGGATCTGCAGTTGTCCGTGGACAAAGCCCGGCAGATTCGCAACGGCGACATCATCACCATCGCGCAGCGACAGGCCAGCGCGGTTGTGGTGAGCGTGAGTCGCGCCACCGATGCCAATCAGGTGGTGCGTGCCCGCGCCCGGGTGACGCAACCGGGCTTGTTGTCCGTGGGTGAAGTGGTGCAGGTCCAGATTCAATCGCCCTTGCAGACCACCCGAGGATGGAACATCCCCATTCAGGCGCTGGTTCAGCACCCGACGGCACCCATGGTGTTTGTCGCCACCGACCAGGGCTTTCGCCCCACGCCGGTGCGGGTGCTTTCCAGCGATGATGACCATGCCGTGGTGGAAGGCGCCTTGCAAGGGCCAGCACGTGTGGCCATCTCTGGCGTGGCGTCACTGCGCGCGCTTCAGCAGCAGGAGCGCTGAGCCATGCAAGTCCTGATACGCCTGGCGCTGCGGTATCGCCAGCTCACGTTGTTGCTGGCGCTGGTCATGATCGTGGCGGGTTGGCGCGCCTGGGTCACGTTGCCCATTGACGCGTTCCCCGAGATCTCGCCCACTCAAACCAAGATCATTCTGAAAGTCCCGGGCATGACGCCGCAGGAGATCGAGCAGCGCGTGGTCAAGCCGCTGGAGCAATCGCTGCTGAGCATCCCGAAAAAGCGCATCGTGCGCTCGGTCTCCAAGTACGGCATTGCCGACATCACGCTGGATTTTGAAGAGGGCGTGGACATTTACTGGGCCCGCCAGCAAGTGTCCGAGCATCTGGCCAGCCTCATGCCCAGCCTGCCTCGCGGGGTGGATGGTGGCCTGGCCCCCATCACCACGCCGCTGTCCGAAATGTTCATGTTCACGCTGGAAGGCGAGCAGCACACCCTGGCGGACAAGCGACGCGTGCTGGAATGGGTCATCCGTCCCGAACTGCGAACCGTGCCTGGCGTCGCGGATGTCAATTCACTGGGGGGCGAAGTTCAAACCTTCGAGATCGTGCCTGACGCAGCCCGCATGGCGGTGCACGGCATCACCCTCACGGATCTGCGTGAGGCCATCACTGCCAACAACCTCAACGATGGTGCGGGACGTCTGACCAGCTCGGAACAATCCCTGGCCGTTCGCATTGAAGGTGCAGTGCGTTCGCTGCAAGATGTGCGCGCCATCCGCGTCACGTCTTCGGCGCGCGGCGGGCGTGTGCAGCTGGATGACATTGCCACGGTGCGGATGGGTCAATTGGCCCGCTACGGCGCCACCACCCATGATGGCCGCGGCGAGACGGTGCAAGGCCTGGTGCTGGGATTGCGTGGCGTCAATGCGCGGCAACTGGTGGAAGCCGTGCAAGCGCGACTGACGGACCTGCAAGAGCGCTTGCCTGCGGGCATGCGCATCCAGCCGTTTTACAACCGCGGGGATTTGGTGGAGCGTGCCGCCAACACCGTCATCCATGCCTTGGCCGAAGCCGCTGTGCTGGTCTGCGTGGTGCTGTATTTGTTTCTGGGCGGCGTGCGTGCCGCGCTGGTGGTGGCACTGGCCTTGCCCATGTCGTTGCTGGCCACGTTCTTGTTGATGCATGGGGTGGGCATCAGTGCCAATCTGATGAGCCTGGGTGGTCTGGCCGTGGCACTGGGCATGCTGGTGGACGCCTCGGTGGTGGTGGTGGAAAACATTGAGGCCCGGTTGGCTTCGCACGCGCTGGGCGTGGACACCACGCTCTCGGAAGTGGTGCTGCATGCCGTGAAGGAGGTGGTCACACCGGTGGTGGCGGGCGTGCTGATCATCGGCATCGTGTTTCTGCCGCTGCTCACGCTGCAAGACCTGGAGGGCAAGTTGTTTGGCCCCGTGGCGCTCACCATCGTCATGGCGTTAGCCGCTTCTTTGCTGCTGTCCCTCACCGTGATCCCGGTGCTGGCCTCCATGCTGCTGCATCCCCAGGGCGCTCATGAGCCGCGCTGGATGCAGCAACTCACCCAGCGTTATGCCCGTTTGCGCGATACCGCCTGGGCGCATCCTCGCTGGTTGTGGAGCGCCGCCTTGCTCTCACTGGCGCTGGCGGCGGGTCTTTACACCCAGGTGGGAAAGACCTTCATGCCGGTGCTGGACGAGGGCGATGTGCTGGTGCAATTGCAAAAATCCGCGTCGATCTCCCTGGAGGCTTCGCTGGCCACCGATACCCGGGTACAGCAAGCCATCTTGGCCCAGGTGCCCGAGGTCAAGGCCATCGTGGCCCGCGCGGGATCGGATGAATTGGGTCTGGACCCCATGGGCTTGAATGAAACCGACACCTTTCTGGTGCTCAAGCCCAAGGCCGAATGGCGAGGCAACAAGGAGTCCATCATCGACGCCTTGCGGGGGGTGCTGGAGGGTTTCCCGGGGTTGGTCTACAGCTTCACCCAGCCCATTGACTGCCTCTTCTACACATCT
>VEQI01000330.1 GCA_018883305.1 Limnohabitans sp.
GCAGCAAGGTGAGCACGCCGTAGCCACACAGCGCATGCCAGTTCATCCACGCGCCGCCCTCATGGCCCGTGATCACCAGCGTCACCACCAGCAGCATCAGCAGCCAGTGAAAGACGCGTGTGGGTAGATCCCAGACACGTACGCGGATCACCGCAGGTGGTTCAAGGGGCGACGGGTCGGTGCGCATAGTTGGGAAAGAAAACGGACAGACAAACCAGTGAGTGATGGGCGAGTAGCCAACAGGGTCAAACCAAGACAAATCATCAAGGTTCGTCCACCGAAGTTAGCATAAAGATGAGTTCAGACCTTACACTGAAGTGCTACCGACCGCATTCACCCAGGAGTCCATCCATGAAGATTCGTCAAACTTTGCTGATGACCGTGCTCGGCTTGGCCGTGACCTTGCCCGCTGTGGCGCAGTTCGCCAAGCCTGAAGACGCCATCAAGTATCGCAAGAACGCCTTGTTTGTGATGAGCCAGCATATGGGGCGTCTGGGCGCCATGGCACAAGGACGCGTTCCTTATGATGCCAAGGTGGCTGCCGACAACGCGGCTGTGCTGGAGGTGGTGTCCAAGCTGCCCTGGGCAGCCTTCGGGGAAGGCACCGACAAGGGTGACACCCGCGCCAAGCCGGAGATTTGGAAAGACGCGGCCAAATTCAAAGAGGCCACCGACAAGCTGAACACGGAAATGGCCAAGCTGATCGTCGCCGCCAAAAGTGGCAAGGCGGATGACCTCAAGGCTGCGTTCCCGGCCGCTGCAGGCAGTTGCAAGAACTGCCACGACAACTTCCGCAGCCAGTAAGCGCCCTGATCAGGGTTGTGCGCAGGACAGCAGGATCTGCGTCAACCCGTCTGGATCGCTCACCATCGGGTCATGCCCGGTGGCCATCTCGATCACTCGGGCACCGGGGAGCCATTGTCCGTCCCAGAAGCGTGGGTCTGTCACCCGCGGACGGATGGCGTCAATGGTGGCCAGACTGGGTTGTGTGCAGCTCACAAAGGTGCGTGGCACCGAGGCCAGGCGCTCGATGGAGAAATCCAGCGGCTCGGTATAGGGCTTGGCCGGATGAGGTGTCTGACGCCGGTTCACCCAATCCGCTTGCGGGCCATCAAGTCCGAACAAAGACGCGCCGGGCGGCGGGAAAGCATAGTCGGGCGAAGCTTGCGCGGCCTTCAAACGAGACTCCTGCGTGGCTCGCGAGTGTGTGCCCCCCCACGCCTCGCCCGGTTTGGGCACCACGGCATCGACGTACACCAGGTGGCCAATTCGATCGGGCATGCGGTCGACCACTCCCGTGCCAATCATGCCGGCGTAAGAATGCACCGCCAGGATGACCTGGTGCATTTCCTCATGCTCGATGGCCTGCATCACGTCCTGGATGTGCGTTTGCAAGGTGATCTCGGGGGACAGCAGGTGCGCGCGCTCACCCACACCCGTCAGTGTCACGGCATGGGCGCGGTGGCCGGCCCGGATCAGGGCTTCGGTGACATCACGCCAACACCAGGCACCATGCCAAGCACCGTGGACCAGAAGGAAATGCGCCATGATGAATCCTTGTCAAAAAGGGGTCAGATGATCTTCTGATCTCTCAATGCCGCCAGGGCGGAGGCATCCAGGCCCAGCACCTCGTGCAACACCTCGTCCGTGTGCTGCCCCATGGTGGGCGGTGGACGGTCACGACGCACCGGTGTGCCTCGCAACTTGAGAGGACTGGCCACCAGATCCATTTCACCCCCGGAGCTGTGCGTCCAGTGGTTGATCATCTCGCGCGATTGCACATGCGGATCGGCAAACACCTCGGCCAGGTTGTTGATGGGGCCGCAGGGCACCTTGGCGGCCTCCAGGGTACTGAGCCAATCGGCCTTGGTGCGGGTTTTGAACACGACCTCCATCAGAGGGATGAGTTCTGCGCGATTGATCACCCGCAGGGTGTTGCTGGTGAATCGCGGGTCTTGCGCCCACTCGGGGTGGCCGGCGATGTCACAGAACTTGGCAAATTGAGAGTCGTTGCCCACCGCCAGAATCATGTAGTCACGAACACCCGCTTGCGCAGGCGCCACTTCGAACACTTGATAGGGCACCACGTTCTGGTGCGCATTGCCCATGCGCCCCGGCACCTTGCCCTCATAGCGACCACCGACCAGATAGGACGCCCCCAGGTTGGCCAGCACCGCCACCTGCGTGTCCAGCAGCGCCATGTCAATGGCCTGGCCCTCACCGGTGCGTTCGGCATGACGCAGGGCCGCCAAGATGGCCACGGTGGCGTACATGCCGGTGAACAGATCGGCCACGGCCACGCCCACTTTTTGCGGGCCGCCGCCCAGATCGTCGCGCTCGCCCGTGACACTCATCAGGCCACCCGTGCCCTGGATGGCGTAGTCGTAGCCGGCTCGCTCGCGGTAGGGGCCGGTCTGTCCGTAGCCGGTGATGCTGCAATACACCAGACGCGGGTTCAAGGCTTTGAGTGAGTCATAGTCCAGGCCATAGCGCGCCATGTCACCGACCTTGAAGTTTTCAATGAAGACATCGCAGTGCGGCACCAGTTGCTTGATGAGCGCCTGTCCTTGCGGTTGCGAGATGTCGCAGGTGATGGAACGCTTGTTGCGGTTGGTGCTCAGGTAATAGGCGGACTCGGTGGTCGGCTTTCCGTCCCCGTCCTTCAGGTAGGGCGGGCCCCAGCGACGTGTGTCGTCGCCCTGATCGGGGCGTTCCACCTTGAGCACATCGGCCCCCAGGTCGGCGAGATTCTGGGTGCACCAGGGACCCGCCAGAACGCGGGACAGATCGAGAATGCGAATACCGTCGAGAGAGTTCATGGTGCTCATTGTCGCGCAACGGATAATGACCACCATGTCTCTGTCGTACGCGGATTCCCGAACCTCACGGCCCGGCCGGCTTGCGCATGCCTTGCGGTGGCTGCTCGTCGGCAGTTTGCTAAGTTTGCTGGCGTGTTCCCCGGCCCTCAATTGGCGTGAGGTGCGCTTTGAGAATGCCTCACTGGTCGGATGGTTGCCGTGCAAACCCGATCAGGCACAACGCCAGGTCGACCTGAACGGGCAAGCCGTGCCCTTGCGCCTGATGGGCTGTGAGGCCGATGGCATGGACTTCACACTCGCCCAGTTGCAACTCCCCGCGGGCATGGGCCTCGAGCAGGCCCAGCAGGCCTGGAAAACGGCCAGTCTGGCCTCCTTGCAAGCGTCGGGGGATGTCTCGACCCAACCTTGGTCGATCACAGGGGCTTCGCCCGGGCTGGTGCCGCAGCGGGCGCTGGCGCAGGGGGGACAAGGCCGCTCGGCGCGCTGGGCCTGGTTTGCCTATGATGGCCGTTTGTATCAGGCGGCGGTCTATGCGCGCGCTGCACAGGCCAAGCAGGCCCAGCAAGCGATGGACGCCTTGCTGTCGGGCCTGCGCCTGCCCTGAGGGCCATCCATGATGGTTGCTCGCTTCGCCCCCTTGTTTTCCTTTTATCCAGGCACCTTCATATGAGCCCTCATTATTTGAACCAGCGCCGGGCCGTGGCGGTCTTCCTGGTGTTTGCGTTTGCCTACTTTCTGTCCACCTTGGTGCGAGCCATCACCGCGACGCTCTCCCCTACGCTGGTGGATGAGTTCGGGCTGGAGGTGCGTGAGCTGGGTTTGTTGGCGGGTGGGTATTTCCTGGGCTTTTCCGCCACCCAGTTGCCCCTGGGGCATTGGCTGGATCGACACGGACCCAAGCGGGTGCTGATGAGCTTTCT
>VEQI01000331.1 GCA_018883305.1 Limnohabitans sp.
ATGCAGGACATGATCGCCAAAAGCAAGTCCGATCCCAACACCGCCAGCTACGGCACACCCGGACAGGGAACCCTGCCTCACTTCATGGGGGTGATGCTGGAGCAGACGGCGGGCATCACGCTGAACCATGTGCCTTTCCAGGGCGGCGGACCGGCCAACAACGCCTTGCTGGGGGGGCACATCGGTTACAAGTTTGACGTGGTCTCGGAAACCGCCGAATTGCATCGCAGCGGCAAGGTGCGGATCATTGCCGTCACCGGCAGCAAGCGAGACCCGCAGGTTCCTGAGGTGCCCACCCTCAAGGAATCCGGCGTACCCATGGAGGCCACCGCCTGGTTTGCCATGTATGGCCCGGCCAACATGCCGCCTGAAACGCTCAAGCGCCTGGAGTCCGCGATGGTGCGCGCCATCAAGCAACCGCAGGTGCGCGATCATCTCATCCGACTGGGCTACGATCCCGTGGGATCCACCTCGGCCGAACTGGCGGCGGCGCAACGTGCCGATCTGGCACGCTGGGAAAAGCCCATCAAGGCCACCGGGGTGACGCTGGAGTAACGCCATGAACCGACCCAACATCATTTTCATCGTGGCCGACGATCTCGGCTTTGCCGACCTGGGCTGTTACGGTGGACGCGAGGCCGACTTCGGCCCGGTGTCACCGGTCATTGATCAACTGGCTGCCCACGGCTTGCGCCTGACCGAAGGTTATGCCAACTCGCCGGTGTGCTCACCCACGCGTTTTGCGCTGATGACTGCTCGCTACCAGTACCGCTTGCGCGGCGCGGCCGATGAGCCCATCAACAGCAAGAGCAAGGGCAGCACCACGCTGGGCCTGCCCCCGGCGCACCCCACCCTGCCCTCATTGCTCAAGCAGGCGGGCTATCACACCGCACTGATCGGCAAATGGCACCTGGGCTATCCGCCCACCTTCAGCCCCCTGCAATCCGGCTATGACGAGTTCTTCGGTCCCATGTCAGGTGGTGTGGACTACTTCACCCATTGCAGCAACAACGGCACCCATGACTTGTACTTTGGAGATGCCGAACACACCGAAGAAGGCTACCTGACCGACCTGCTGTCACACCGCTCGGTGGACTATGTGAAGCGCATGGCCGAACCGGCTCGCCACGGCCAACCGTTTTTCTTGAGCCTGCATTACACCGCCCCACACTGGCCATGGGAAACACGCGATGACGCCCAGGTGGCCGAACAGGTCAAAAGTCATCTCTTTCACCTGGACGGCGGCAACATCCACACCTACCGTCGCATGATTCACCACATGGACGAAGGCATTGGCTGGGTGGTGCAAGCCCTGCGGGAAACGGGTCAACTGGACAACACCCTCATCGTCTTCACCAGCGACAACGGGGGCGAGCGATTCAGCGACAACTGGCCCCTGGTAGGTGGCAAGATGGATCTGACCGAAGGCGGCATCCGGGTGCCCTGGATCGCGCATTGGCCAGCGGTGATCCCGCCGGGGTCCGTCAGTGCACAGCACTGCCTCACCATGGATTGGTCGGCCACCATGTTGGACCTGGGTGGCGCCACGGTGCCAGCCAGTCATCCACTGGATGGTGTTTCACTGGCCCGGTTGCTGCACGACCCGGCACAAGCGTTTGACCGTCCCATGTTCTGGCGCATGAATCATCGCGGTCAACGTGCCATGCGCCACGGCCCCTGGAAATACCTGCGCGTGGACGGCAACGACTACCTCTTCAACATCGACGCGGATGCCCGAGAGCGCGCCAACCTGGCCAAGCGTGAACCGCAACGCCTGGCGTCCATGCAACAAGCCTGGGAAGCCTGGGAGGCCACCATGCCCCCTATTCCAGAAGACGCCACCATCAGCCTGGGTTACTCGTACAAAGACATGCCGCAACGCTGAGTGGCCTCCCCAGCCCGCTGTGCTTTTCAGGAGTGAATCTGCATGACACTGACCGCGCAAGACATCCTTCAATACCAGGACCAGGGTTACCTCATTCCGCGTTACCGCCTGGAGCCCGAGTTGTTGCAAGACCTGCAGCAAACCTTGGCGCAGTTGCTGCGTGACAACCCGGGCGTGCGCCCTGAAAAACTCGTCAGCGCGCACATTGAAGGCATGAACGATGAGGGTGTGAAAGGCAGTCGGCGTTTTCTGGACCTGGCCATGCATCCGCCCATCGTTGACATGGTCTCGCAGCTCATCGGCCCGGATGTCATCCTCTGGGGCTGCCATGTGTTTTGCAAGCCGGCGGGTGAAGGTTATGAAACCCCTTGGCATCAGGATGGTCACTATTGGCCCATTCGTCCCTTGGCCACTTGCACCGTCTGGGTGGCGCTGGAGCCCAGCACGCGTGAGAACGGTTGCCTGCGCGTGATTCCCGGCTCACACCGGGCGCAGGTACTGCATCCGCATTTGCATGAGGACCGCACAGACCTCACCTTGAACCAGCGCATGCAGGACGGCAGCTTCGATGAGCGCCACGCTGTGGATCTGGAATTGGAACCCGGGCAGATGTCACTGCACGACATCTACATGGTGCATGGGGCTCAGGCCAATCGATCCACGCAGCGCCGCACGGGGGTGGCTTTGCGCTACCTGCCAGGCAGTTCACACTTCGACCGCAGCCTTCGCCCCTCGGATGGCAGAACCGGCGTGCCGGTGAGCTTTGCCACTCGGCCGCTCTGGCTATTGCGCGGCGAAGATCGCACCGGGCGCAATGACTTTCAGATCGGTCATCGCCCTTGATGACTTCAGGTGGCGGTCAATGCGTGAAGCGTCAAGCGTGAAGTCTCAAGCCAGATACTGACCACACAAAGCCTCGAAAGCCGCCACCTCGGGATCTCGTCCCAGTTCCTGCATCAACACGTCACCCACCAGGGGGGCTGCTTGACGTGCAGCAGCGGCGTCCAGAAACAGCAACCGGGCTCGACGCGCCAGCACGTCCTCCACGGTCCGTGCATATTCATGACGGGCCGCAAACCGCACCATGGCTTCACTGACGCCTGGTGCTAGCCAATGAGCGGCGCCAGGCAATGACTTCACCACCGCCTGCTCACTGCCATAGAGGTGATAACCCGGCGCATCACCCAGTCGATGGCCTGTGTCACGAGAGGCCCCCAGCAGCGGAAGATGCACCGTGCTACCCGGCTTGGCAGTCAACAAACCTGCCTTCACGCTGGCTGACAACACCTGCTCGGCCATCAATCGGTACGTGGTCCACTTGCCTCCGGTGACGCTCACCAGCCCGGAGGGGCTCACCTCGATGGCATGCTCCCGGCTGACCGCACTCACAGCACGGTTAGCATGACGGCTCGGTCGCACCAAAGGACGCAAGCCCGCCCACAGGCTTTTGATGTCAGAACGTCGCGGCTTGCGTTGAAGGTAAGCCCCGATCTCCTGCAAGATGAAGTCCACCTCAGCCGTGGTGGGCCTGGGCTCGATGGGCACATCGGTTCGAGCGGTATCGGTGGTCCCCAGCAAGGTGGCGCCCATCCATGGAATGGCGAACAGCACACGACCATCCGAAGTGCGCGGAATCAGCAAGGCATCCGAGGACGGCCAGAATGAGAGAATTAATGGAAAAAGTGCTTCATCCCTTGGAGGAACAAGTTTGAAAGTTTCAGAATGCATTCCTGAACCAGAATACGCTGTAATCCACGAAGATACTGATGACAATGAAAATCCTATTCGGTTTGTTTCCGTTAATGATGAAATAGTTGCTACTCAGCATATTCCTATGTACGTTAGTGCGATCC
>VEQI01000332.1 GCA_018883305.1 Limnohabitans sp.
TGCGGCACAAAGGCCCCGACGCTTTGTGGAAGAAGATTGGCGAAGAGGCCACTGAAACCGTGATGGCCGCCAAAGACGTGGACCACGGTGGTGATTCAGCCAAGCTGGTGTACGAAGTGGCCGATCTGTGGTTTCACAGCATGATCGCGCTGGCCCATTTTGGACTTGGCCCAGAGCAGGTGCTGCAAGAATTGGCCCGCCGCGAAGGGCTCAGTGGCCTGGAGGAAAAAGCATTGCGCAAAGCGCAGGACCGAGAGGCCCGAGGCGAATGATGTCTGCGCCTGATCAGGCCCCTGCGAGCGATACCCACCGGCCACTCCCCACAGAAAGCCGCGTGCTCATGCATGTCGTCTACGGACTGCACACCCTGGCCTGGGCAACCATGGGCACCCTGGCACTGATTGCCTTGATCATCAACTACATCCGGCGCAGTGATGACCCCAACCCGTTGCACCGTGAGCATCACCGCTACATGATCGGTACCTTTTGGTGGTCCCTGTTGTGGCTGCTCTTGGTCTCGCCGCTGTTCCTGCTGTTTTTATTGCCCGGTTTCCTGGCCTATGCCGCTGTTGGCATTTGGTATTTGTACCGCAGCCTCAAAGGTTGGATGCGGTTTGCCGATCACCGCTTTCCGCACACCGCTGTAATGCCGGGTGCCGATTCCACCCCATCTTCTGATTTCTCTAAAACGCCATGACCACAGATGTGAACTGCATTTTTTGCAAAATCGTTGCCGGCTCGATTCCCTCGCGCAAAGTCTACGAAGACAACGAGATTTACGCCTTTCACGACATCAACCCCTGGGCTCCGGTTCATTTTCTGATCATCCCCAAAGCCCACATTGTCTCGCTGGCCCACGTTGACTCCCAGCACCAGGCCTTGCTGGGCCGCATCATGACCCTGGCGCCTCAATTGGCTTTGCAGGAGGGGGCCGGGGCCTATCCCGAGGGTGGTTTCCGCTTGGTCAGCAACACCGGCAAAGAGGGCGGACAGGAGGTGCATCACCTGCATTTCCACGTCATGGGTGGCCCGAGACCCTGGTTGCGGGGTTGATTTCCATGTCCTGGCGCACCAAGTGGTGATGCACGGACACTACAATGCCCGTTTGACCTAGAGGAGTGATGTCATGGGTTCCTTTTCGATCTGGCACTGGCTGATCGTGCTGCTGATCATCGTGCTGATATTCGGCACCAAAAAGCTCAAGAACATTGGCTCGGACCTGGGCGGCGCTGTCAAGGGATTCAAGGACGGCATGAAAGAGGGCTCTACCCCCGCCGAGGACAAACCGGCCACACCGGGCGCCACGCAGCAAGTGGCAGGCGCCGCCAAGACCGATGGCACCACCATCGATGTCGAGGCCCGTACCAAGCCATAAACACATGGGCCGTCCTGGCTTTCACAGCCAGAGGCGGCGTTCCACATGATCGACCTGGGCATTTCCAAGATGGCGCTCATCGGTGTGGTGGCGCTTGTCGTCATCGGCCCCGAGAAACTGCCGCGCGTGGCCCGCACGGTGGGCGCCTTGCTGGGCAAGGCGCAGCGCTACGTGGCCGATGTGAAGGCCGAGGTGAACCGCTCGATCGACCTGGAAGAGCTGCGCAAGATGAAAGACAACGTCGAGACGGCCGCTCGCGATGTCGAGAGTACCGTGCAGACCGCCACGACCGACTTTGAGAAAGACTGGGCAGCCACCACGGCCGGTCTGGAATCCTCCACTCCCTACGAACCCCTGCCCACCCCGGTCCCCGAATACAAAAACCCTGGCAAGAACTGGCGCCTCAAGCGTGGTGCCACCCCCAACTGGTACAAGGCCCGTCAGGGTGTTCGCACCCGGGCGCTGTCGGGTGCTGCCCGGGTGGCCCGTTTTCGCCCACGTTCGGGCGCCAGCGGCCAGCCCTGAGTCACCATGTCCGATAGCAAGCCCACCCCGGAAGACGAACTCGCTGGCACCGAACAGCCATTCGTGCAGCACCTGATCGAGCTGCGCGACCGGTTGGTCAAGGCGATCATTGCGATTGCCGTTGCCGCTGTGGCGCTGGCCCTGTACCCCGGCCCCGGTCCGTTGTACGACATCCTGGCCGCACCCCTGGTGGCGCATTTGCCGGCGGGGGCCACGCTGATTGCCACCTCGGTGATTTCTCCCTTCATGGTGCCACTCAAGATCCTCTTGATGTCGGCCTTTCTGATCGCCTTGCCCGTGGTGCTTTACCAGGGCTGGGCCTTTGTGGCGCCAGGTCTGTACTCGCATGAGAAAAAGCTGGTGCTGCCATTGGTCATTTCCAGCACCGTTCTGTTTTTCATCGGTGTGGCTTTCTGTTACTTCTTTGTGTTTGGTCAGGTGTTCAAGTTCATCCAGAGCTTTGCTCCCAAGAGCATCACCGCCGCACCGGACATTGAGGCCTACCTGAGCTTTGTGCTCACCATGTTCCTGGCCTTCGGTTTGGCCTTTGAGGTGCCCATCGTGGTGGTGGTGCTGGCCCGGCTGGGCATGGTGTCCATCGAGAAGCTCAAAGCCTTCCGCTCGTACTTTGTGGTGTTGGCGTTCATCATCGCAGCCGTGGTCACGCCGCCCGATGTCGTATCCCAACTGGCGCTGGCCATTCCGATGTGCCTGCTCTATGAACTGGGCATCTGGGCGGCCCAGGTGTTCATCCGCCATACGCAGGCGCCGGCAGAGCCGGATGAGGTCAAGCCTCAGCCTGAGGCCGCGCCTGACACGCCAAACCCGCCCCCCTCCTCGGAGCAGCGGCCGTGAAACGTTTGTGGCTCCTGTTCGCTCAGGTGGTCACGGTCTTGCTTGCCATCTGGTTTGTGGTGGTCACGCTCAAGCCTGAGTGGCTGCAGCGACCGGTGCGTTCGGCGGTGAGCCTGCTGGAAGCGCCTCCGCCGGTCCCGGGCACCGTGGCGGCCGGCAGCCTGAGCCCGGCGGCACGGGTGGCTGCCCCGGCGGTGGTGAGCATCAACACGTCCCGCTTGCCTGAACGCCACCCCAGTCAGAACGACCCCTGGTTCCGTTTTTTCTTTGGCGATGGGGAAGAAGGCCCCCAGGCCGGATTGGGCAGTGGCGTGATCGTCAGCCCCGAGGGCTACATCCTCACCAACAATCACGTCATCGAAGGCGCTGATGAGATCGAGGTGGTGCTGGATGACAGCCGGCGTGCACGCGCCAAAGTCATTGGCGCTGATCCCGAGACCGACCTGGCGGTGCTCAAGATCCAGCTTGACCGCCTGCCCGTCATTGTTTGGGCAGCGGCGGAAGCCATTCAGGTGGGCGATCAGGTGCTGGCTATCGGCAACCCGTTTGGCGTGGGCAAGACCGTCACCAGCGGTATCGTGTCGGCGCTGGGACGAACCCAACTGGGCATCAACACCTTCGAGAACTTCATTCAGACCGACGCCGCCATCAACCCCGGCAATTCCGGTGGGGCCTTGGTGGATGTGCAGGGCAATTTGGTGGGGATCAACACGGCCATTTATTCACGCTCGGGTGGCAACATGGGCATTGGCTTTGCCATACCGGTGTCGACCGCGCGCCAAGTGCTCGAGGGCATTGTGAAAGACGGCCAAGTCACACGCGGTTGGTTGGGTGTTGAACCGACCGAAATCACGCCTGAAATGGCCGAGACTTTTGGCTTGAAACAAACCCAAGGCGTCATCATCACCGGTGTGTTGCAAGATGGCCCCGCTGCCAAAGCAGGCATCAAGCCTGGCGATGTGTTGT
>VEQI01000333.1 GCA_018883305.1 Limnohabitans sp.
CCGCTGAGTCGCTCTGGGGGCTGCTGGCTCTGAACGCACAGGATGAGGTCTTGCTGGTCAAGCGGCCCTCACGCGGCATTTGGGCCGAGTTGCATTGCCTGCCCATGTTTGCACAAGCACAGGACTGCATGGCACCATTGCCGGCGGCTGTGGTGCAGCGGGCGGTTTCCCTGCCGGTGGTCAAGCATGTGCTGACCCACAAGGACTTGCACCTGCACGTTCAGCGTGTGCAACTGGGGACGGCCCAGGCGCGCCAGTTGGCGCAGACGATGTCAGGTCGCTGGTACGCACCTGGCGAATGGGTCGAGCTGGGCTTGCCCACGCCGGTGCGTCAGTTGCTTAAGCAGACCCTCGGGCATCCAGCTCGCGGTGACGGCGCAACGTGACCCAGGCAGCCGAGTAGCGCTGGGCCAGTTGCTCCACCAGGTAGACGGAGCGGTGCTGGCCGCCCGTGCAGCCAATCGCCACTGTGACATAGCTGCGGTGATCTCGCACCAGGTTGGGCAACCAGTGGTCCAGAAAACCCTCGATGTGCTCACGCATCTGGCCCACTTCGGGATGCATGGCCAGCCATTCGCTCACCGGAGCATCCTGGCCGGTCAGGGCGCGTAGCTCGGGCTCATAGTGCGGGTTGGGCAGCATACGCACGTCAAACACGAAGTCGGCATGCACCGGGATGCCGCGCTTGAAGGCAAAGGATTCGAACATCAGCGTGAGCTGGGCAAAGGGCGCCGTGACCAGGGACTTGACGTAAGCCAGTAACTGGCCCGTGCGCAACAGGCTGGTGTCGATGATGTGAGCCTGATCGCGCAGTGCGGTCAGCAATTCGCGTTCACGCTCAATGGCACTGATCAGGTCGCGGCGCAAATCGCTGGTGGGTTCCTGGTGGACCGACAGCGGATGACGGCGCCGGGTTTCGGAGTAACGATGCACCAGGGTATCGGTGGTGGTGTCCAGAAACAGCAGGCGCACGTCCACGTCCAGGGCGCGCAGGTGGTCCAGTTGCGCCGGCACCATGGGCAAGGTGGCAGCGCTACGTACATCCATGGCAATGGCCACGCGTTGTTCGCGGTGATGCTGGTCCAGCAACATGAAAGGCAGCAGCAACTCGGGTGGCAGGTTGTCCACACAGTAAAAGCCACTGTCTTCCAGCGCATGCAGTGCCACGGACTTGCCCGAACCGGACATGCCTGTGAGCAAGATGAGTTCGCGCTTCATGAGCGGACTGCGCCGCTGCTGCGGCCTCGGGGTTTGGGGGCGGGCGCGGGTTCTGGCGTGGTTGCGCCTTGCAGCATTTCACGGGCGTGCGCCAAGGTGGTGTCGGAGCGGCGCTCGCCGCTGAGCATGCGGGCGATTTCAGCCACACGCTCCTCGCGCTCGATGGCGCGTACTTGGCTGGCGGTGCCTTGGGCATCCGACTGCTTGGCCACCAGCAAGTGGTGGTCGGCGCAAGAGGCCACCTGGGGCAAGTGCGTCACGGCCAGCACCTGACGATCGCGCCCCAGTTGCTTCATCAGGCGTCCCACGGTGTCGGCCACAGCGCCGCCCACGCCGGCGTCCACTTCATCGAAGATCAGCGTCTGGGCGGTCCCCAGACGACTGGTGGTCACGGCAATGGCCAGTGCAATGCGCGAGAGCTCGCCGCCCGAGGCCACCTTGCCAATCGGGCGCGGCGTGCTGCCGGCATGACCCGCGACCAGAAATTGCACGGTGTCGATGCCATGAGCCATGGGTTCGCCGGTGTCTACCTGTACCTCGAAGCAGCCACCGGCCATGCCTAAGCCCTGCATGGCCTGGGTGATGGCCTGCGCCAGACGTGGCGCAGCCTGGTGGCGGGCCCGTGACACTTGTTGCGCTTGCACCTGATAGGCGGCCTGGGCCGACGCCACCTGCTGCTGCAAACCCGCCAGGTCCGACGCGCGGTCCAACTGGGCCAGCGATTCTTTCCAGCCGTCCCACAAGGCGGGCAGGTCAGGGGGCGGCCGCTTGTAACGGCGCGCCAGACTGACCCATTGCGACATCCGTTCATCCAGCGTGGCCAGGCGTTCGGGGTCGAGGTCGGTTCGGCGTAGCCAGGTTTGCAGAGAGTGCACGGCGTCTTCAGCCTGCGCCAGGCTGGAAGCCAGCACCTCGGCCACCGGCGCAAAAGCCGGCTCGATGGAGGAGTGCTCCAGCAACTCTGTCACCACCCGGTTGAGTTCGCGCAGTACGCCAGCGTCTTCATTTTCCAGTCGGGCCAGGGCCGATTCGGCCGCTTCCATCAGGGTGCGGGCATGAGAGAGGCGGGTGTGCTGGGCGTTGAGCTCGTCCCACTCCTCGGCGCCGGGGGAGAGCTTGTCGACCTCCGCGATCTGCCAGGCCAGACGTTCACGGTCTTGCTGCAACCGGTCCTGGGTGCGCATGGCTTCTTCCAGGGTCGCCTGTGCTTCGCGCCAGATGGACCACCGAGCTTGCAAATCGGTGGTGGAGACACCGGCATACGCATCCAGCAGGCTGCGAATGGACTCGGTGCGCGTGAGGCTTTGCCAGGCGTGCTGGCCGTGGATGTCCACCAGCGCATCGCCCAGCTCGCGCAGCTGGGTGGCGGTGGCGGGACTGCCGTTGATCCAGGCGCGGCTTTTGCCCTGGGTGTCCACCACTCGACGCAGCAGGACGCTGTCGTGCGGGTCAAAGCCGGCGACTTCCAGCCAGGCGGACACGTCGGGGGTCTGGTCAAACTCGGCGCTGATCTCGCAGCGAGGCGCGCCCTCGCGAATCACGCCGCTGTCAGCACGTGCGCCCAGCACCAATTGCAGGGCATCGATCAAGATGGACTTGCCAGCACCCGTCTCCCCGGTGAGCACCGAGAAGCCGTTCCGCAAATCGAGTTCGAGTTCGCGCACGATCACGAAATCGCGCAGATGGATCCGCCTGAGACTCATGCCACCCCTTCGTTCCAGTGAAGCTTCTTGCGAAGTGTGTCAAAGTAGCTCCAGCCGCGGGGGTGCAAAAACAGGGCATGGTGCTGTGAACGGCGCACAGTGATGCGGTCGCCTGCCAGCAACGAGGCCAGCGACTGCATGTCGAAATTGGCACTGGCGTCCCGCCCGGTGACCAGTTCAATCACGATTTCCCCCGGATCGGCCAGCACCAGGGGGCGATTGGACAAGGTGTGGGGGGCAATCGGCACCATCAGCCAGCCACGCAGTGAAGGATAGAGCAAAGGACCGCCGGCCGACAGGGCGTAGGCGGTGGAGCCGGTGGGGGTGGCGATGATCAGGCCGTCGGCGCGCTGGGTGGCCACGAAATGGCCATCCACCTCGATGCGCAACTCCACCATGCCGGAGGTGCCGCCGCGGTTCACCACCACGTCGTTGAGTGCCAGGGCGTCGAACACGCAGCGGTCGTCTCGCATGACCTTGGCATGCAGCAGGCTGCGCCGGTCTTCGGTGTATTCGCCGAGCAACATGGGGCGCAGCGTGGCCTCGATCTTGTCCAGCGGAATGTCGGTGATGAAGCCCAGACGCCCCTGGTTGATACCGATCAGAGGCACGCCATAGGGCGCAATCTTGCGACCAAACCCCAGCATGGTGCCGTCGCCACCCACCACGATCGCCAGATCGCACTGGGCACCGATGCCCGCCACGTCCAGTTCCTGGTGGCCTGTCATGCCCAGATGCGAGGCGGTTTCCTGCTCGATGAAGACATCGCACCCCTGGTCGTGCAGGAAGTGGGTGAGC
>VEQI01000334.1 GCA_018883305.1 Limnohabitans sp.
TGCGTAGACACCCGGCGCGCTGTGCGGCTGGAAGAACACCAAGTCCCCGCGATGATGATCATTGCGAGCCTGGAAGAAATGGTTGAAGCCGGTCTCGAACAAGTCTGCCGCACTGGCGTAACTGGCGATGTGCCCCCCCAGCTCGCCGTAGGCCTGGTTGGCACGCACCACCATCGCCAGGGCATTCCAGCGCATCAGAGACGCCAGGCGCTCCTCAATGGCCAGATCTCCGGGAAAGGCCGGCTGACGCTCCACCGGGATGGAGTTGACATAAGGCGTGCACAAGTCCGGTTGCCAGCCCACTTGCCGCTGACGCGCCAGACGAATCAACTCGTCCAGCATGAAACGGGCACGATCCGGCCCTTGCGTGGCCAGCAGCGCATCAAAGGCTTCACGCCACTCCTGGGTTTCAGCGGGGTCTGCGTCACCCGTGTGATCAGTGGCTTGCAAGAGAGAGAGCGGGAATGGTGCGTTCATGGGGCATAACGATAATCGCCAAGCCGCCACATAGGATGCCAATTTGGCCGAACAATCCGGTCATTTGAAGCATAAAATTCGTTATTCATTCAATTTTGAAGCATATGAAGCTGGATACCATCGATTTACGCATCCTGGACCACTTGCAAAACGACGGCGCGCTGTCCAATGTGGAGTTGGCGCGGCGGGTGCACCTTTCTCCTTCGCCCTGCCTGGCGCGGGTCAAGGCGTTGGAGGCCGCCGGGGTAATTCAACGCTACGTGGCGCTGGCCAACGCCGCCGTCCTTGGGCTGGGCTTGAACGTGTTCATCAACATCAGCCTCAAATCCCAGAGCAAGGCGGCCCTGGCCGACTTTGAACACCGCATTGCCGAGCACGATGAAGTGATGGAGTGCTATTTGATGACCGGCGACTCCGACTACCTCATCCGCGTGGCCGTGGCCGACATTGCGGCCTTGGAGAAGTTCATTTTGGAGCAGCTCACGCCCATTCCTGGGGTCGAAAAAATCCGCTCCAGTTTTGCCCTCAAACAGGTGCGCTACAAAACCGCGCTGCCCTTGCCCCTGGATGGAGGCCGAGCATGAATTTGTCACGTCTGGACCTCACGTCGCTGCGGCTGGCGCTGGCGTGCGCACGCACAGGCAGCCTGACCGCCGCCGCACATGAATTGCATTTGGCGCCTGCCGCGGCCAGCCGTCGTGTGCGGGAGCTGGAAGCCACGCTGGGCAGCGAGTTGTTTGAACGGCATGCACGCGGTCTGCGTGTTACGTCCGCCGGCGAGGTCATGGTGCGGCATGGCCTGGCACTGCTGCAACATCTGGAGCGACTGGGCCATGAGGTGACGGACTTGCGTGAGGGGCATACCCGTCATGTGCACCTGTGTACCAGCACTGCCGCGCTCAATCAATTTTAGCCACCCCTGCTGGCACGCTTTGCCGTCCAGCACCCGGACATCCGTGTGGACCTGGAGGAACAGGTCACCACCGCCGTGGTGGCGGCCCTGCGTGAGGGACGCTGCGATTTGGGCATATTTGTCGAAGGCCCGTCGGTGCAAGACCTGGCCCCGCAGGTGTTTGCCCACGATGCCCTGGTGCTGGTCTTGCCTCGACAGCACGCGCTGGCGCGCCATCGCAAACCCATTGCCTTCGACGCGGTGCTGGATCAGGACCTGATCGGCATGAATCCGGGCGCAGCCCTGTTGCAGTCCCTGCAATCCGCGGCCGAGCAGCGCGGCCTGCCTTTGCGCTTGCGTATGCAAGTGCGCAGCTTTGACGCTGTCTGCCATCTGGTGGCAGCCGGATTGGGGATATCGGTGCTGCCGCGCGCCGCGGTCGAACCCCTGGCACAAGCCATGGGACTGACGTGCCGCGCCCTGACGGATGAGTGGGCGCATCGACGTTTGATGATCGCCGCAGGCGCGGGGCGACAGGAAGACGAGGCCGTGCGAACGCTCATGGCGCATCTGACGGCAGCATCATCGCGTCAAGAGCATTCGCAAAACGCGAAGGCTCGTCGTTCGCAATAGTAATGGACAGTGGCGGGTCAGCTCGGCACACTTCGGGTCATGACAACCGCACAGCACTTCTCTTCTCTAGCCACGCCGTCCAACGGTCCGCTGGCCGGCCTCAAGGTGGTGGAACTGGGTCAGCTCATTGCTGGCCCCTTTGCCGCCAAGACCCTGGCCGACTTTGGCGCCGAGGTCATCAAAATCGAGCCCCCCGGCAGTGGTGACCCCCTGCGCAAATGGCGTCTGATCAAGGACGGCACCTCCGTGTGGTGGCAGGTGCAGTCCCGCAACAAGCAATCCCTGGCGCTGGATCTGCGCCAGCCGCAGGCACAAGCCATCGTGCGTGAACTGGCGCGTGAGGCCGATGTGCTGATCGAGAATTTCCGCCCCGGCGCCATGGAGGGTTGGGGTCTGGGGCCCGAGGCGCTGCAGGAACTCAATCCCAAACTCATCATGCTGCGCATCAGCGGCTATGGACAGACCGGTCCGTACCGTGATCGTCCGGGTTTTGGCGTCGTGGCCGAAGCCATGAGCGGCTTGCGCCATCTCACCGCCGAGCCGGGTCGTGTGCCCGTGCGAGTGGGCGTGTCGCTGGGTGACACCCTGGCCTCGCTGCATGGGGTGATTGGCATTCTGCTGGCGTTGCAGGAGCGCCATCGCTCGGGCAAGGGTCAAGTGATTGACGTGGCCCTTTATGAAGCGGTGTTCAACTGCATGGAAAGCCTGGTGCCGGAATACAGCGCCTTTGGTGCCGTGCGCGGCCCTGCCGGCAGCGCCCTGCCCGGCATTGCCCCCACCAACGCCTACCGCTGCAGCGATGGTGGCTATGCCCTGGTGGCAGGCAACGGCGACAGTATTTTCAAACGTTTGATGAGCTGCATTGGCCGTGATGACCTGGGTCAGGACCCGGCCCTGGCCGACAACACGGGACGCGTGGCACGCGTGGATGAACTCGACGCTGCCATCGGCGCTTGGACCGCCACGCGCACGGTCGACGAGGTGCTGGCCGCGTTGGAAAAAGCCAGCGTCCCCTCAGGCCGCATCTACACCGTGGCCGACATTGCCGCTGACCCGCACTATCAGGCGCGCGGCATGTTGCAGCAAGTCACGATGGACGATGGCAGTCAGCTGACCGTGCCGGGCATCATCCCCAAGCTTTCACGCACACCGGGGGAACACCGTCGCAACGCCCCCCGACTGGGACAGGACACCGATGCCGTCTTGCGCGGCATGGGCCTGAGCGACACCCAGATTCAAGACCTCAAGGCCCAAGGCATTGTTGCCTCGGCCGACACCGGAGCCAGCGCATGAGCCGTATCTATTTCAATGAAGTCGTCACCCGTGACGGTTTTCAAATCGAGCCCAACTTCATTCCCACCGATGACAAGGTGGCCCTGATCGACGCGCTGAGTTAGTGCGGCTACGCCAAGATAGAGGTCACCTCCTTCGTCTCGCCCAAGGCCATCCCCATGATGCGCGACGCCGAAGAGGTGATGACCCGCATCCAGCGCGTGCCCGGGGTGGAATACACCGTGCTGGTGCCCAATCTGCGTGGTGCCGAACGCGCCATGGCCACACACGCCGATGAGTTGAACCTGGTGATGTCCACCTCCGAGACACACAACCTGGCCAACTTGCGCCAGACCCGGGAGGACAGCTTTGCGGGCCTGGCCTCGGTGATTCAATGGGTGGATGGCAAGACCCCGATCAACGTCTCCCTCTCCACCAG
>VEQI01000335.1 GCA_018883305.1 Limnohabitans sp.
CGCCCAGATGGGGGAGGTCACACATGCCATCCATGACGCGGGTGGTTGAATCCTGGCTGAAAGGGGTCATGCCTCGATTATCATGTCCCTTCAAATCTGTCGAGGGAAGAAGGGTTGTGCGCATCGGGTTGAAACGAGTCACGTGGGTGCTCTTGTGTGCGCTGGCCTTGCTGGGGTTGACAACCGCCTGGTGGACTTGGCGCGCCTTGCCACTGCGCACAAGCACGGTGGAACTGGCCATCGAACCGGGTACGCCGGTTCGACAAATCGCCCATGAGGTGTCCCGGGCGGGGGTCGACGTCTCACCTCAACTGTTGTACTGGCTGTTCAGGCTCAGTGGACAATCTCGGCAGATTCGTGCCGGCAACTACGAGTTGACACCCGGGGTCACTGCCTGGGGACTGCTGCAAAAACTAGCTCGCGGGGAGGAGTCCCTGCAAGCCGTGACGCTGGTGGAGGGGTGGACACTCCGCCAGTGGCGTGCGGCGCTGGACAAGGCCGAATTTTTGCGACACGACACGCAATCGCTCTCGGATGAGGCCTTGGCCAGCCGCTTGGGACTGCCTGCAAGCGCGTTGGAAGGCCGTTTTTACCCCGACACCTACACCTATGGCAAAGGCGGGTCAGACCTCCAAGTGATGCAAAGGGCATTACGCGCCATGGATCGTCAATTGCAGGCCGCCTGGTCGCAGCGGGACGCGGACTTACCACTTCAGGACATGGAACAAGTGCGCATCCTGGCCAGTCTGATCGAAAAGGAAACCGGACGCGCCAGTGACCGGGCCATGATCTCCAGCGTCTTTCACAACCGGTTGCGTCTGGGCATGCCCTTGCAAACCGATCCCACGGTGATTTACGGCATGGGCTCGGCCTTTGATGGCAACCTGCGACGCCGCGACTTGCGAACCGATCACCCCTGGAACACCTACACCCGCAACGGATTACCGCCCACCCCGATTGCCATGCCGGGAAAAGCCGCGCTTCAGGCCGCCGTGCATCCGGCCCCTAGCAAGGCGCTGTATTTTGTGGCCCGTGGTGACGGCAGCAGCCAGTTCAGCGAAACGCTGGATCAGCACAATCAGGCGGTGGACCTGTACCAGCGCAAGCGTCAGCAGCGGGCACAATAGAGGGATGAGCACAACTGCGCGCGGACTGTTTGTCAGCTTTGAGGGGATCGATGGGGCAGGCAAGTCCACCCACATCGAGGCACTGGCCCATCAATTCACCCAACAGGGACGTCAAGTCACACTGACACGCGAGCCTGGGGGAACGCCCCTGGCGGAAACCTTGCGCACCCTGGTACTCAACCAAGCGATGGATCCTTTGACCGAGGCCTTGCTGGTGTTTGCGGCTCGGCGAGACCATTTGAACCAAGTGATTGAGCCGGCCTTGGCCCGTGGTGATGTGGTGCTTTGTGACCGTTTTACGGATGCGACCTTTGCCTACCAAGGTGGTGGTCGTGGCTTTGACTCGGCTATTCTCAGTCAACTGGAACAGTGGGTTCAGGCCAGCGCATCCGGGTTACGTGAACCCGATGTCACCTTGTGGTTTGTCCTGGATCCACGTGTTGCCGCGGAACGTCTCAGCCAGGCCCGTGTGCCAGATCGCTTTGAGTCGCAACCGTTGGCATTTTTTGAGCAAGTTCATCGGGGCTACCAGCTGCGGTGTGATCAGGCACCGGACCGCTTTATCCCGATCGAGGCTGATCGCACCCGAGAAGCTGTCTGGCAATCTGTCCAGGCCGCCTTGCGAGTGCGGGGTGTTCTGACATGAGTGAAGAACACTCACCGATGTCGCCTTTGTCGCCCTGGCTGGGGCGGCAATTGGCGCGTTTGCAACAACACGCTGGTCACGCCCTGTTGCTCCAGGGGCCCAGCGGGCTGGGCCATTACGCGCTGAGTCTGGCCCTGGCGCAAGTCTGGTTGTGCCATCGCCCCAAGAGTGACGGCACGCCCATGGCCTGCGGTGAATGCCCCAGTTGTCACAGCATCTCGGTGCGCACGCATCCCGATCTTCGAGTGCTCATGCCCGAAACCGATATGCTGACGCTGGCGTGGCCCCTGGACGAATCGGCGCAGAAGGACATTGACGACAAAAAGCGTAAGCCCAGTCGAGAGATTCGTGTCGATGCGGCACGCGATCTCATCACCTTCACCCAACGAACGGCTTCGGGTGAGCGTGGCAAGGTGGTGCTGATCTACCCGGCCGACCGGATGAATGGCATCACGGCCAACACCCTGCTCAAAACCCTTGAAGAACCCTCCGGTGACACACGATTCATTCTGGCTACCGAAGCGCCGCACCTGTTGTTGCCCACCATTCGCAGTCGGTGTGTCTCTCATGCACTGGAGGCGCCCAGTGCGCAGGAAGCTGCACAATGGTTGAAGTCTCAAGGATTGAGCGGTCCGGCGGCTGATGTGCTGTTACGCGCGGCTGGAGGGCGACCGGAAGAAGCCTTGCGCATGTCCGAACTCGGATGGACGCCAGAACGCTGGCTGGGCTTGCCCAAGGCCCTGCGCGCCGGCCATACTGCGCCGTTGCAAGATCTCTCGGGGTCTGAATTGATTGAGGTGTTGCAAAAGGTCTGTCATGACCAGTTGTCTCATCGTGTGGGAGCATCCCCCAGATTTTTTGAGCCTGCAGCTTTGGCGCCCCATGCTTCATTGCGTGCACTGAGTGATTGGTCCGTGTCACTGAAGCATCGCGCGCGCAGTGCCGACCATCCCTACCAACCAGGCCTCATGCTGGAGGCCTTGGTCAGCCAGGCTCAACAGGCCCTCATGGCCCAGGACTGAATCGCCATGGGGCCAGCGGCCTCAGGCTTTGCACGAATTTGCACCCATGTATATCGACTCACACTGCCACTTGAATTACCCGCCGCTGAAGGACGATCTGCCCGCGGTGCGCGCCGCCATGGCGCAAGCACGCGTGGATCGGGCGCTGCTGATCAGTACCACCCTAGAAACCTTTGACGATGTTCACCAACTGGCGATGGCCCACGACAACTTTTGGTGCACCGTGGGTGTGCATCCAGACGAGGAGGGGGCTCATAGCCCCACCGTCGATGAGTTGTGCACCTTGGCGCAACGACCGCGCGTTGTCGGGATTGGCGAGACCGGCCTGGATTACTACCGGCTCCAAGGACGCACGGTGGCGGACATGGCCTGGCAACGCGAGCGTTTTCGCACGCACATTCGTGCAGCGCGCAGCACCGGCCTGCCCTTGATCATCCATACCCGCGAGGCTGCGGCTGACACCCTGGCCATCTTGCGGGAGGAGGGTGAAGATGGTTCAGCAGGCTCGGCTGGCGGTGTCTTTCATTGCTTCACCGAAACCCTGGACGTGGCGCGTGAGGCCTTGGAACTGGGTTTTTACATCTCCATTTCAGGGATCGTCACCTTCAAAACTGCCCAATCCCTGCGAGACGTGGCTGCATGGGTGCCCATGGACCGCTTGCTGATTGAAACCGATAGCCCTTATCTGGCCCCCGTGCCTTATCGCGGCAAAACCAACCAACCCGCCTACGTGGCTGAGGTGGGTCGTGCGCTGGCGCAATTGCGCGGCGTGACCGAGGACGTCTTGGCGGCCGTTACTAGCGACAATTGCAAGCGTTTATTCCAGCGCATGACGCCATGAGGATGAGTTGATGGGCCATTTCACAACTTCACGTCAATTCTTATACAACATTAAGTATTCTATATATCTATATG
>VEQI01000336.1 GCA_018883305.1 Limnohabitans sp.
AGGTTGTCCAGCTTCTCGCGCGCGGCCAGGCCGATCGCGCCCAGCGATTCCACTTCGTCCATCTCGCCGTCACCGCAGAACACCCAGACCTTGCGGTTTTCGGTGTTGGCGATGCCACGGGCGTGCAGGTACTTCAGGAAGCGCGCCTGGTAGATCGCCATCAGCGGGCCCAGGCCCATCGACACCGTGGGGAACTGCCAGAACTCGGGCATCAGCTTGGGGTGCGGGTAGCTCGACAGGCCCTTGCCGTCCACTTCCTGGCGGAAGTTGAGCAGCTGCTCTTCGGTCAGACGGCCTTCGAGGTAGGCGCGGGCGTAGACGCCGGGGGCGACGTGACCCTGGATGTAGAGGCAATCACCGCCGTGGTTTTCGCTCTCGGCGTGCCAGAAGTGGTTGAAACCGGCACCGAACATGTGGGCCAGCGAAGCAAAGGAGCCAATGTGACCGCCCAGGTCGCCGCCGTCCTCGGGGTTGTGGCGGTTGGCCTTGACCACCATGGCCATGGCGTTCCAGCGCATGTAGGCGCGCAGGCGCTCTTCAATCTCGATGTTGCCGGGGCAGCGTTCTTCTTGGTCGGGCTCGATGGTGTTGACGTAGCCGGTGTTGGCAGAAAACGGCATGTCGATGCTGTTCTCCCGCGCGTGTTCCAGCAATTGCTCCAGCAGGTAGTGCGCGCGTTCGGGGCCTTCGGCCTGGATCACGGCAGACAGGGCATCCATCCACTCACGGGTGTCCTGGCTGTCACTGTCGTTGAGCGCAAAGGTGCGCTGTTCGTTCTGTTGTGCTGACATGCATGTCTCCTTGTTGACAACATGATAAGGATTATTTGGACGTGTGCGAACAACGGAGATTCTGGCATAAGTCCTTTTATTTTTCAAATAATGATCTATTGTTTCATATTATGAATTTCAATCGATCTTCTACACTTCCCCCATGTCGGCTCAGCAAGTGCTCAAAAAACCCCTGCGCCTGTTGTCGCGTCAATGGGTCAACTGGTGGCGCACCCTCAGCCCCAGTCGTCAGGACAGGCTGGCCATGTTGGCGCCCCTGGTGGCCGTGCTGCTGTTTTTCGCCGCCATCCTGATCGCCTTCTGGTACCTGCGCGCCGAGGAAATCGAACGGGAGCAAGAAACCGTTCAGCGCGACGTGGAGTACGCCCAGCAGCGCTTGCGTCTGCGCCTGCTGGAGCGCCAGGAACAGCTCATGCGCATGGCTCGAGATGCGGGCAACCGTGAAATCGACACGGACGACTTTGTCATCGAATCCGAGGCGATGACGCAGCAATACCCCGAAATTTCCTCCATCACGTGGGTTGATGCGCGTCGGCGAGTGCGGGCCAGCTATTCGGGGCCAGGCGTGCAAAGCGTGCAGGTTCGCATCGCGGGTGAAAGCCTCAAGCATCCCGAAACCGAGGCCACCTACAACCTCGCTCAGGATCTGCTGCAAACGGTGTACTCGCAACCCATGATTCGCACCCTCCCCGGCGATCGCACGGTGCCCTTGCTGCAGTTGCAAGTGCCCATCCTGTGGCATGGACGCTTTCAAGGCGTCATCCTGACGGAATACAACATCGATGGCCTGCTGCGCTTTGTGATTCCGCCAGAAATCTCCGCACGCCATGCCATCTCGTTCATGGATGAGAACAAGCGCTTGCTGGCGGGTCACACCATCGATGTCAAGCGTCGGTTGAACGACCACATGCCCTGGAAAGCTCAGGCCTTTGACTATGCCGTCCCGGTGTCACCGGTGGGCAACAGTTTGTTGTTGCGCGGCCAGGCCTACCGCACCTCGCAAAGCATGATCGGTAACGGCATGTTCTGGCTGGTGATGGCCCTGAGTCTGCTGACCGCCTGGATGTTGATTGGCACCTGGCGTCACACACGCCGCCGCCTGCAGGCACAACAGGCGCTGGTGGCCGAGACCAACTTCCGTCGCGCCATGGAGAACTCCATCCTGACCGGCATGCGCGCCATGGATCTGTCTGGGCGCATCACTTATGTGAATGCGGCGTTCTGCCAGATGACGGGCTGGAGCGAAAATGAGCTGGTGGGCCAACTCCCGCCCTTCCCGTATTGGCCGGATGAAGACACACAACTGCTCAAGCGCCGCCTGGACGACGAGATCAAGGGCGTCACCACCAACAGCGCCTTTCAGGTTCGCGTCAAGCGCAAGAACGGACAAATGTTCGATGCCCGTGTCTACATGTCGCCCCTGATTGACGCCAAGGGCCAGCAGACCGGATGGATGACCTCGATGACCGACATCACCGAGCCCAACCGCATCCGTGAACAATTGCTGGCCTCCTATGAGCGCTTCACCACGGTGCTGGAAGCCCTGGATGCCTCGGTGTCGGTGGCCCCGCTGGGCAGTGCGGAGATGGTGTTCAGCAACAAGCTCTACCGGCAATGGTTTGGCAATACCGCCGAGGGGCACCACACGCTCATCACACAGGCCGGCTCGATTGATCGCAGCAGCTCGGGTGAATCACAGGACATGGTGGACGTGCTGGCCGGCCTGCCCTCCGAGAGTCTCACCACCGCCCAGGCTGAAAATGCCGAGATCTATGTGACGGCGCTCGACAAATGGATGGAAGTGCGCTCGCGCTACCTGAACTGGGTGGACGGACGCCTGGCCCAGATGGTGATTGCCACCGACATCACGCCGCGCCGCCAGGCCGAAGAACAAGCGGCACTGCAGGCCGAGCGCGCTCAATCGGCCAGCCGCCTGATCACCATGGGTGAAATGGCCTCCAGCGTGGCGCATGAGCTCAACCAGCCGCTGACCGCCATCTCCAATTACTGCAACGGCATGGTGTCACGCATCAAGGGCCAACACATCAGTGAAGAAGACTTGCTCAAGGCCCTCGAGAAAACCGCGCACCAGGCGCAGCGTGCCGGCCAGATCATTCAGCGCATCCGCAGCTTCGTCAAACGCAGCGAGCCCAATCGTATCGACACCGAGGTGGCGCCCATGGTGGCCGAAGCCCTGGAATTGGCCGACATCGAACTCAAGCGACGCAGCGTGCGCCTGAGCCACTTCGTCTCCGCCCGCTTGCCCCGTGTTCATGTTGATCCGATTCTGATCGAACAGGTGCTGATCAACTTGCTAAAGAACTCGGCCGAGGCCATCGATCATGCCCATCGTCCACCAGATCGGCGCCACGTGGAATTGCAAGTCCTGCCCAAGACCGTGGACAACAACCCGGTGGTGGAGTTCACCGTGGTGGACACGGGCCGTGGCCTGGCTCCGGAGGTGCTGGAGCGTTTGTTTGAGGCGTTCTTTTCCACCAAGTCCGAGGGCATGGGCATTGGCCTCAATCTGTGCCGCAGCATCGTGGAGTCCCACGCCGGCCGGATGCAGGCTGAGAACCTCTACAATGGCGCGGAAATCACGGGATGTCGTTTCACCTTTTGGGTGCCCGCCATTCCGTCCTAATCTGTCCAGCCGTTTTGGCCGACGAAGTCAGTGTTGCAGGGAGATATTGCCGCCATGAGTCTGATACCCAAGAAAGGGACTGTCTACGTCGTTGACGATGATGAGGCAGTGCGCGATTCGCTGCAGTGGCTGCTTGAGGGCAAAGACTATCGGGTTCGCTGCTTCGACTCGGCGGAAACTTTTTTGAGCCGCTACGACCCGCGTGAGGTTGCTTGCCTGATTGTCGACATCCGCATGGGCGGCATGAC
>VEQI01000337.1 GCA_018883305.1 Limnohabitans sp.
ACATTGCCATTCAAACCGGCGCCATTCTGGCCGTCATCATCGTGTATTGGGACAAGATTTCCACCACGGTGCTGGCCTTGCCTTCGCAACGTCTCGCACGTCGTTTTGCGCTCAATGTCCTGATCGGTTTTTTACCAGCGGTGGTGCTGGGATTGTTGTTCGGCAAATTCATCAAGGCGCATTTGTTCACGCCCACCGTGGTGGCCACCACGTTCATTCTGGGGGGCTTCATCATTTTGTGGGCCGAGGGTTGGGGCCGTTCACGCCGGGCTGATGAGCATCCCAACGACCGGGTGCGCATCATGAATGTGGAGTCCATGACGCCCATGGATGCCTTGAAAGTGGGGTTGGTGCAATGCCTGGCCATGGTGCCAGGCACCAGCCGCAGCGGCGCCACCATCATTGGCGGCATGCTGCTGGGCCTGAGCCGAAAGGCTGCCACGGATTTTTCGTTTTATCTGGCCATTCCCACCCTCATTGGCGCAGGGGCGTACAGCCTGTACAAGGAGCGTGCCCTGCTGAGCTGGTCAGATGTGCCCATGTTCAGTGTGGGACTGGTGTTGTCGTTTGTCAGTGCCTGGATCTGCGTGCGCTGGTTGCTGCGCTACATCGCCACACACAGCTTTGTGCCGTTTGCCTGGTACCGTATCGCTTTTGGTGGCGTGGTGTTGCTCACGGCCTGGAAGGGCTGGATCGTCTGGGCCGCCTGAATATCCGCACCAAGACGGGCTGGGTGCTTTGTCTTGCACCACCTGCTTAAAGCAGCTTTTTCAGCGCATACAACGCATCCAGCGCTTCACGCGGGGTGAGGGCATCCGGGTCAATCTGCGCCAGTTTGGTCTCCAACAAGGAGGCTTCAGGTTGCTCACTCAGGGGCGGTGGCGCGAATAAATCCACTTGTTCACGTTGCGCATCGGCCTGAGACTCCAGCGCGGCGAGGGCATGCCTGGCATGCGTCAGCACCGGTTGCGGCATGCCCGCCAACCGAGCCACCTGTATCCCGTAGCTGCGGCTGGCCGGGCCGGCCTGCAACTCATGGAGAAACACAATGTCAGAGCCTTGCTCACTGGCGCTCACGTGCATGTTGCAAGATGCGCGGTGTTGGGCCGGAAACGCCGTGAGCTCAAAGTAGTGGGTGGCAAACAGCGTGAAAGCCTGCGTCTTGTCATGCAGATGCGTGGCGATGCCGCTGGCCAGGGCGAGGCCATCAAAGGTGGAGGTGCCACGACCAATCTCGTCCATCAGCACCAGACTGTGGGGCGTGGCGGCGTGCAGGATTTGCGCGGCCTCGGTCATCTCCAGCATGAAGGTGGATTGCGCGTTGGCCAGATCGTCGGCAGCGCCAATGCGGGTGTGAATGGCATCAATGGGGCCCAGGCGGCACGCCGTGGCAGGCACGTGTGAGCCGATGCTGGCCAGCAGCACGATCAGCGCGACTTGTCGCATGTAGGTGGACTTGCCGCCCATGTTGGGGCCCGTGATGATTTGCATGCGGCTGTTGGGGCCTAACTGGGTGTCATTGGCAATGAAGCTGCCGCTGCCAGTCTCTGCCAGACGGGCTTCCACCACCGGGTGGCGACCTCCACGGATCTCGATGCAGGGTGTGCGCACAAATTCGGGCTCGCACCAACGCAGGGTGAGGGCACGTTCAGACAGACTGCACAACACATCCAGCGCTGCCAGTGAGCGGGCCAGCCGACCGAGCGCAGGCACGTAGGCTTGCAGCGCATCCAGTAGTTGCTCATACAACCATTTCTCCCGAGCCAACGCCCGCTCCTGGGCAGAGAGGGCCTTGTCTTCAAAGGCCTTGAGTTCGGGGGTGATGAACCGCTCCGCATTCTTGAGCGTTTGACGGCGGCGGTAGTCCTCGGGCACGCGGTCCAGCTGGCCCTGCGTGACCTCGATATAAAACCCATGCACCTTGTTGAACTGCACGCGCAGATTGGCAATGCCGGTACGGGTGCGTTCACGGCCTTCCAGTTCCAGCAAAAATCCGTCACAGTTGTTTTGAATGGCTCGCAATTCGTCCAATTCCGTGTCGAAGCCGTCGGCGATCACGCCGCCATCGCGAACCATCGCCGCAGGCTCGGGGTGCAGGGCACGGAGAAGCAGTTCACCACAAGCGGGGTTGACCTGCATGTCTTGTCCCAGCACTTGCAGCCAAGGACTCTCAGGCAGGCCTTGCTGCAGATCAATGGCACGCGACAGGGACAAGCCCAGCGCGACCAGCTCACGGGGACGTACCTGACGCAGCGCAATTCGCGCAGAGATGCGTTGCACATCGCTCATGCCTTTGAGCGATTGCCGAAGGGCCGACCAGCGACCTTGCCCGCCCGGCCCTTGCAGGGCTTGGATGGCTTGCAGTCGTTGCAGCGCTACTGCGCGGTCTCGTGGTGGCTCCAGCAGCCATTGGCGCAACAGCCGGCTGCCCATGCCCGTCATGCAGGTGTCCAGCAGGGAGAGCAGGGTGGGGCTGTCTTCACCACGCAGCGTCTGGGTCAGCTCCAGATTGCGACGGGTGGTTTGCGGCAGGTCGATCAGACGGTCATCGCGTTGCACCACCAGGCTTTGCACGTGCGTGAGGGGGCGACCTTGGGTGTGTTCGGCATAGGCCATCAGTGCAGCGGCAGCGGCCTGGGCCTGTGAGAGGTCTTGCGCCTGCCAGGCGTCCAGGCTGGCGGCCTGCAATTGCTCCAGCAACTTGCGCAAGCCCAGTGCAGTGTCGAATTGCCAGGCGGGGCGTGCCGTGACACGATGGCCGACTTGCAGGAAGGCATGTGCGTGCGTGGGCATCTCGGCACTGCACAACAGCTCACTGGGGCTGATGCGCGTGAGCCACTGCGGCAATTCGTCCAGAGCGCACTCGGCCAAATGTATCTCGCCTTGCGTGACGCTTAACCAGGCCAGACCACACCCCCCCGCTTTGGCCGCACGAGTCCCGATGTGAACGGCCAGCAGCACGGCCTCTTGGCGTTCATGCAACAACTCCGTGTCGGTCAGCGTGCCAGGCGTGACCACGCGAACCACCTTGCGCTCCACCGGCCCTTTGGCATTGACTTCGCCCACTTGCTCACAGATGGCGACGGATTCGCCCAGCTTGATCAGACGGGCCAGGTAGCTGTCCACAGAATGAAAAGGCACACCGGCCATCACCACCGGCTGTCCCGCCGATTGACCGCGCTGGGTCAGGGTGATGTCGAGCAGTCGCGCGGCTTTCTCCGCATCGTCAAAAAACATCTCATAAAAATCCCCCATGCGGTAGAACACCAGCGTGGTGGGAAATTCCGCCTTGATGGCCAGGTACTGGGCCATCATGGGCGTGTGGTTGGCCAGGGGAGCGGCTTCCCCGCCAGGCGATGTCTCCTTGGATGTCGACAACTGGAATCCTTTGTGTGTGCAGACCAGGGTGATGGATTATCCCGTTGAGTGCAAGACGGGGTCTGGCTATCGGAGGGTGACAGCGTTCCCTTGTCGATGAGTTATTCCATCCCTGTCGAACGCTCCGACGTCAGTGTCGGTCGGGAAGACTTTTCATCAGCCGTTGCGAACTTGGAATATTTGCGCAGCACGCTCACCATCTGGGCATAGATGCGGGGGTTGCCCGACATGCACTCACCTTGCTCCAGGAAATCGGACTCGCCGGTGAAGTTGCCCCCCAGGCCGCCCGC
>VEQI01000338.1 GCA_018883305.1 Limnohabitans sp.
ACTCCCCTGAGCTGCGTGCAGCCTACACCGATGCCCTGCCCCGCGTGACTGAATTCTGGACACGGCTGGGTGCGGATGAGCGCCTCTATGCCAAGTACAAGGCCATCGATCCCGCCGGGTTGAACGCGGAGCAGCATCGTGCGCGTGAGCTGGCGCTGCGCAACTTTGTGCTGGGAGGAGCGCAATTGCAAGGCGCTGCCAAGGAACGCTTCGCCGCCATTCAGGAGCGTCAGGCCGAGCTGTCACAACAGTTCAGTGAACATGTGCTGGACGCCACGGATCAGTGGTCACTGTATGTCTCTGCCGAGGAGCTCGAAGGTGTACCCGCCGATGTCATCTCGGCGGCCTTGCAGGCCGCGCAATCGGAAGGACGCGAGGGGCACAAGCTCACCTTGAAGATGCCGTGCTACTTGCCGGTCATGCAGTTTGCCCACCGCTCATCATTGCGCGAGCAGCTCTACCGCGCGTACGTCACACGCGCATCCGAGCAATCCGCCTTGCCCCAGTTTGACAACACGGCCGCCATGCACGAGATCATCCAGTTGCGCCACGAGGAAGCGGCGCTACTGGGCTTTGCCAACGCGGCCGAGGCTTCCCTGGCGCCGAAGATGGCGGACTCGCCCCGCCAGGTGCTGGACTTCCTGCGCGACCTGGCACAACGTGCGCGCCCCTATGCGGAACAGGACCTGGCCGATTTGCGCGAGTTCGCGCGCACGCAACTGGGCCTGTCGGAGCCACAAGCCTGGGACTGGCCCTACATCGGTGAGCGGCTCAAGGAAGCCCGCTATGCGTTCAGCGAGCAAGAGGTCAAAACCTATTTCACCGCGCCCAAAGTGCTGGCTGGCCTGTTTGGCATTGTGGAGACGCTGTTCCAAGTCACCATCCGCCTCGACCAGGCCCCCGTGTGGCATCCGGGCGTGTCGTTCTATCGCATTGAACGCCCCAGCAGCCGTGCAGATGGCACGCCTGAACTGGTGGGACAGTTCTACCTGGACCCCGGTGCTCGTTCCGGCAAACGCGGCGGCGCGTGGATGGACGATGTGCGCGCCCGCTGGCTGCGGCCCGATACCGGTGTGCTTCAAACCCCCGTGGCGCATTTGGTCTGCAACTTTGCCGAAGGCGTGGATGGACAACCCCCTTTGCTGACCCACGATGACGTCATCACCCTCTTTCACGAATTTGGCCACGGCCTGCACCATTTGCTGACACGCGTGAACGAACACGACGTGTCCGGCATCAGCGGTGTGGAGTGGGATGCGGTGGAGTTGCCCAGCCAGTTCATGGAAAACTTCTGCTGGGAGTGGCCGGTGGTGCGGCACCTGTCCTCACATGTGGAAACGGGCGAGCCCTTGCCTCGTGAACTGTTCGACAAAATGCTGGCTGCGCGCAATTTTCAAAGCGGTCTGCAGACACTGCGTCAGATCGAGTTCTCCCTCTTTGACATGCGACTGCACAGCGAGACCACGTTGCCTACTCGTGCCGATCGCGATGCCATCCTGGCGCTGCTGGATGAGGTACGCGACGAGGTGGCCGTTCTGCAGCCCCCCGAGTGGAACCGCATGCCCCACACGTTCAGTCACATTTTTGCGGGCGGTTACGCGGCCGGTTACTACAGCTACAAATGGGCAGAGGTGCTAAGCGCCGACGCTTACGCCGCGTTTGAAGAAACCGCAGGCCCGCAAGGCGAGCCGAATGCAGACACCGGTCAACGCTACCTGCGCCACATCCTGGAAGTAGGCGCCAGTCGACCGGCGATGGAATCCTTCAAGGCATTCAGAGGACGCGAACCCACCTTGGACGCCTTGCTGCGTCACCAGGGCATGTCGCGCTGAGGGGTATCACTTCAGAAGGTCAGCGTCTTCACACCGGTGGCGGTGCCCAGCAGGCAAACCTGGGCTTTTTGATGCGCAAACACACCCACCGTCACCACGCCGGGCCACTGGCTGACATCGGATTCAAAGCGCAAGGGGTCGGTGATCTGTAGGCCTTTCACGTCCACGATGTGCTGGCCGTTGTCCGTCACCAGCGGCTTGCCATCTTTGAAGCGGACCTGCGCCGCCCCCCCCAAAGCGGTGAACTGACGAATGATGCGCGCACTGGCCATTGGAATGACTTCCACCGGCAACGGAAACGCGCCCAAGGTCTTCACCAGCTTGGACTCATCGGCAATGCAAATGAATTGACGTGATTGGGCCGCCACGATTTTTTCGCGCGTGAGCGCAGCGCCCCCGCCCTTGATCATGTAGCCCTGACCATCGATTTCATCCGCCCCGTCGATGTAGACCGACAAGGTCTCGACCTGTTCGGCCTCAAAGACGGCAATGCCCGCCGCCCGCAATCTCTCGGTGGAAGCCTCCGAACTAGAGACTGCGCCAAGGATGCGATCCTTGATGGTGGCCAGGGCATCGATGAACTTGTTGACGGTGGAACCCGTGCCCACGCCCACCACTTCACCCGCAGGGACGTAGGCCAGCGCAGCCTGGCCTACCAGCGTTTTGAGTTCATCCTGAGAGAGGGGGTGTGACATCGGCGAAAATCCTGTGAACGACAAACTGGCCGATTATCCATGCCCCTGCCCAACCTCGCCTCGCTCTACCCCCTCACCCGCTCGATGCTGTTTGCCATGGACCCGGAAGTGGCTCATGAACGGCTCCTGGATCTGGTGGCCAGCACCCAGCACCATTGGGGCCGCCTGGCTTATGCCCAGACACGTGTGGAAGACCCGATCACGCTGGCGGGCCTGCGTTTTCCCAACCGCGTGGGCCTGGCGGCCGGTCTGGACAAGAACGCGCGCTGTATTGATGGCCTGGGCGCCATGGGGTTTGGCTTTGTGGAGGTGGGCACCGTCACCCCCAAAGGGCAACCCGGCAACCCCAAGCCCCGCATGTTCCGCCTGCCGCAAGCCAACGCGCTGATCAACCGCCTGGGCTTCAACAACGAGGGCTTGGCAGCCTTTGTGCAGAATGTTCAAAAGGCGCGCTGCAGGCAACAAGCGGGCAGCATGCTGCTGGGCTTGAACATTGGCAAAAACGCCAGCACCCCCATTGAGCAAGCGGCAGACGACTACCTGGCCTGCCTGGATGGCGTCTACCCTTACGCCGACTACGTCACCGTCAACATCTCCAGCCCCAACACCCAAAATTTGCGCAGCCTGCAAAGCGACGAGGCGCTCGAGGCCTTGCTGTTGGCGCTGGCCGAGCGCCGTCGCGCGCTGGCGCAAACCCACCAGCGCCTGGTGCCCCTGTTCATCAAAATCGCCCCTGACCTGGACACCGATCAGGTCGCTTTGCTGGCCAAGACCTTGCGCCGCCTGTGCATGACGGGTGACCAGGTGAATGACAACGCCTGGGGCTTGATCGCCACCAACACCACCCTGTCGCGCGAGGCGGTGCAAGGGCTGCCCCATGCCAGCGAAACCGGCGGCCTGTCCGGCGCACCCGTACTGGAAAAAAGCAATGCCGTGATTCGGCAATTGCGCGCAGCCCTGGGCAAGAACTTCCCCATCATTGGCGTGGGCGGCATTTTGAGTGGCGCCGATGCGGTGTCCAAAATCGAAGCCGGCGCCGATGTGGTGCAGATCTACACCGGTCTGATTTACCGTGGGCCTGCGTTGGTGGAAGAAGCCGCCTTGGCTCTGAAGGCCGCCGCGGCCTGAAGCCCCCTCAGGG
>VEQI01000339.1 GCA_018883305.1 Limnohabitans sp.
GTGTAGTAGGGGTGGAAGGGGATGCCATCCACGGGGCGGCCATCTGCGCCCTTGTTGGCTTTGATTTCAACGCCATCGGGGTTGTTGGAGCCCACTTCATGCAAGGCAATGATGTGTGCCACCACCAGACCCAGCAGCACGAGCGGCACGGCAATGACGTGGAAGCTGAAGAAGCGGTTCAGCGTGGCGTCGCTCACCACATAGTCACCACGGATCAGCAGGGCCAGATCGGGACCGACGAAAGGAACAGCGGCGAACAGGTTCACGATCACCTGGGCACCCCAGTAGGACATTTGGCCCCAGGGCAGCAAGTAGCCCATGAAGGCTTCGGCCATGAGGCACAGGAAGATGGCGCAACCAAAGACCCAGACCAGCTCACGCGGTTTGCGGTAGGAGCCGTAGATGAGGCCACGGAACATGTGCAAATAAACCACGATGAAGAACGCCGATGCACCCGTGGAGTGCATGTAGCGAATCAGCCAACCCCAGGGCACATCACGCATGATGTACTCGACCGAGGCAAATGCCAGGGTGGCATCGGGTTTGTAGTGCATCACCAGGAAAATGCCGGTGACGATCTGGATGACCAGCACCAGCATGGCCAGCGAGCCGAAGAAGTACCAGAAATTGAAGTTCTTGGGCGCGTAGTACTCGGACAAATGCTCTTTGTAGAGCTTGCTGGCCGGGAAGCGGTTGTCGACCCAGTTGAGCAGCTTTTCGCCTGCCGAAGCGTTGGGGGAGATTTCTTTGAATTCAGCCATGGTGCGTCCTCGTCCTGTCAGGCTTTCTTGTCTTCACCGATGATCAATCGGGTGTCGGACAGGTACATGTGCGGGGGCACCTCGAGGTTGTCGGGTGCGGGCTTGTTCTTGAACACGCGACCAGCCATGTCGAAGGTGGAGCCGTGGCAGGGGCACAAAAAGCCGCCTTGCCAGTCGTCGGGCAGCGAGGGCTGCGCGCCGGTCTGGAATTTGTCGGAGGGCGAGCAGCCCAGGTGAGAGCAGATGCCCACGCCAACAAACACTTCCGGCTTGATGGAACGGCCCTGGTTGCGGGCGTATGCAGGGGTGAGTTCACCGGGGTTGCGCTGCGAATTGGGATCTGCCAGCTGACCCTCGGTCTTTTTGAGTGACTCAAGCTGCTCAGGCGTGCGCTTGATGATCCACACCGGCTTGCCGCGCCATTCGACGGTCAGCTTCTCGCCGGGTTTGAGTGCGGAGATATCCACTTCCACGGCGGCACCGGCAGCTTTGGCACGCTCGGAAGGCTGGAAGGTACTGACGAAGGGCACGGCTACGGCCACTCCGCCGGCGGCACCGGCGCAGGTGGACGCGATGAGCCACGTCCGTTTGCTGGTGTCTACTGCGTTATCGCTCATGGAATTCCTCAGAGAAACGACATTTCAGGGTCAACCCGTGATTGTAGCGGAGCTGTCAAGGGGTGCATGGCGTGAAACTGACAGTCCCCGACAGCCCCCTGGCCATGCGGACCGCCTGGATCAGGCTGGATGGGTCGGCGCGTCCCGTGCCGGCGAGGTCAAAGGCCGTGCCGTGGTCGGGACTGGTGCGCACCAGGGGCAGGCCCAGGGTGACGTTGACGCCTTGTTCCACCCCCAGGTACTTGACCGGAATCAAGCCCTGGTCGTGGTACATGGCCACCACGGCGTCAAATTCGCCGGGGTGGTCAGGGGTGTGGCGCGCGCGCATGAACACCGTATCTGGCGGGTAGGGGCCGTTGGCTTGAATGCCCAGGGCACGCGCGGCTTCGACGGCTGGCGCAATGACTTCCAGTTCCTCTCGCCCCATCAAGCCCCCCTCACCTGCATGGGGGTTCAAACCAGCCACCGCCAGGCGAGGCGCTCGCCCCAGCAAGCGGCTCAGACTGTCATGGGTGATGCGCAAGGTTTGAAGCACTTGATTGTGAGTGACCGCTTCGATCGCATCCCTTAAAGAAACGTGAATGCTGACCAAGATGGTACGCAGCTCGTCGTTGGCCAGCATCATGCGCACCGGCATCTCGGCCAGGGAGCAGCCAGCGTGTGCTGCGGCCTCTGCCTGGAGCAATTCGGTGTGGCCTGGGTACGACACGCCAGCGGCGGCTAAGGCCTGCTTGTGCACAGGGGCCGTCACCACGGCAGCCACGTCGCCTTGCAAGGCCGCTCGGGCAGCCCAGATCACCGCATCGGCGGCCGATCGGCCGCCCTGGGCCGTGATGTGTCCGGGGGCCACACAACCCGCTCCACGTGGACCGGTCTGCCACACAGGCAGCACCTGGGCTGGACAGTCCATGGCTTGTTGCAAGGTGGTCACGGTCTGCACCCGCCAGTCCAACACGCTTCGGGTAGCCGCCTGGGCACCCACCCAGGCCTGCGCGCGCTCAAACACCGCCGCATCCCCCACCACCAAGCAGGCACGCATCAAAAGCGGCTCGCGCAAAAAGGCCTGCCAGATGATTTCCGGACCGATCCCGGCCGGCTCGCCCTGCGTCAGGGCCAGAAGAGAAAGTGGCGTGGTGCCAGTCATCGCCCGCCAGCGCCTCAGGCGGGGTTGTCGATGTCGACAAACTCGTGCCGCAGTCCGAATTCAGCCGCCAGATGCGCCCCCACGGCAGCTGCACCGCCACGCTCGGTGGCGTGATGGCCACAAGCCAGGAAGGCCACGCCGGTCTCTCTGGCCAGATGCGCCTGGGGCTCAGAGATTTCACCGGTGATGAAGGCATCCGCACCTGCCGCAATGGCCGCTTCAAAATAACTTTGTGCACCGCCCGAGCACCAGGCGATACGACGCAGCACACGGCCCGGCGCAGCATCCACCACCACGGGGGAGCGTCCCAGCGATTGGACCACCCGCTGGGCCAGGGCAGCCGCATCCATCGGCGCATCACCGCCACCGATCAGCCCCAGCGACTGCTCACCAAATGAGCCATCCGCCGTCAACCCCAGCCGTTGGCCCAGTTGCGCGTTGTTGCCCAGCGTGGGGTGGGCGTCCAACGGCAGGTGATAGGCCACCAGGTTGATGTCATGCGCCAGCAGGCGAGCCAGACGCTGACGCATCCAGCCCGTCACCGTGCCATCCTGACCGCGCCAGAAGAGGCCGTGATGCACGAACAAGGCGTCGGCCTTCAGTTCGATGGCGCGCTCGATCAGCGCCAGACTGGCCGTCACACCACTGACCAGGGTATGAATTTCGGCTCGCCCCTCGACTTGCAGGCCGTTGGGGCCGTAGTCGCGAAAGCGTTCCGGTTGCAGCAACGTGTTGCAAGCCTCGACCAGAACTTGGCGTGTCACCATCTCAGCCCACCGTTTAACGAGGCGCCGCGCGCGGCTTGGGCCGCTGCACCGGGGTGATGGACAGCGTGAGCCGGTCCTTGCGTCGCAGCACCACCACCGAAGCACGCTGTCCGGGCTTGAGTTCAGCCACACGACTGAGCAACTGATCCACCGAGGCCACCTGGTGATCCCCAACTTGCAGCAGCAAATCCCCGGGGCGGATCCCCGCGTTGAAGGCGGGACCGCCTTGCAGCACGCCGGTGATCACCACGCCTTCGGTGGCAGGCAGGCCAAAGGTCTCGGCCAATTCGGGGGTGAGCGGATTCGGCTCCACGCCAATCCAGCCGCGCGTGACCTGGCCATCGCGCACCAGACTGTCCAGCAC
>VEQI01000340.1 GCA_018883305.1 Limnohabitans sp.
TCAACCACTCGTTGACCTCAACGGCACAAATTGTGTTTTTTTTGTTAGGCGCGATGACCATTGTTGAAGTGGTCGATGCGCATGATGGCTTCGAGGTCATCACGGCACAAGTTCGTACCCAGAGCTTGAGTCAATTGATGTGGGTCGTTGGTGGCGTCACTTTCTTTTTAAGTGCCATTTTGGACAATCTGACGACCACCATCGTGATGGTGTCATTGATGAAAAAGTTGTTGGACAAGCGTGCAGATCGCTTGTACTTCGCGGGGTTGATCGTCATTGCCGCTAACGCGGGCGGTGCATGGACACCGATTGGGGATGTCACCACCACGATGCTCTGGATTGGAGGTCAAGTCACCTCCATTGAAATCATGAAGGGCGTCTTATTGCCTTCTTTGGTGAATTTGATCATTCCCCTCTCCGTGGCAGCGTATGTCTTTCGAGGCCGACCAGTCATTGCACCTGCTCGTGTGCCCGATGTGAGTGAAGGTGCAACGACGAGTTTTGAGCGTAACCTGATGTTTGCCATGGGGCTGGGCATACTCATTGCCGTTCCGGCATTCAAGACCTGGACCCATTTGCCGCCTTTCATGGGGATCTTGTTTGGATTGGGGATCCTATGGCTGATGGGTGACTTGGTGCATCGAGGCAAGCTGGATGAGCACAAAGAGCGTTTCACGCTGGCACGTGCCCTGTCACGAATTGACATGGGATCCATCGTTTTCTTTGTCGGCATCTTGCTGTCTGTGGCCGTCCTTGAGCACACCCATGTGTTGCAGACCTTGGCGCAATGGCTCGACCAAACGGTGGGGCGCTTGGATCTGATTGTTGTATTGATTGGTCTAGCCAGTGCAGTGGTGGACAACGTGCCATTGGTGGCTGCCGCCATGGGCATGTACGATCTGGCCACACATCCCACGGACAGTTTCTTGTGGGAGTTCATGGCCTATTGCGCTGGGACGGGGGGCTCCATTTTGATCATCGGTTCTGCTGCAGGTGTGGCGGCCATGGGTTTGGAAAAAATCGATTTCGTCTGGTATTTGAGAAAAATCAGTCTGCTGGCTTTGCTGGGCTATTTGTCTGGCGCTGTTGTCTACATCATTCAATTCAACTTCTTTCATTGACCCATCGAGCCTTTTCTTTGCAGAGTCCCACATGTCTATCCAAGTCGTGATTGCACGTCCCAATTTTCCCGAGGTCATCGAGCGCTTGAAACAGCACTTTGACGTGATTGACAACCAGCAGGATCGCCCTTGGACACCTCAGTCCTGGTCCGAAGCATTGACGCACGCGGATGGTGTCATGACCACGGGGGCGGACCCTGTGAACCAAGTGGTGCTGACGAATGCGAAACGCTTGCGCATTTGTGCCAACATGGCGGTGGGTTACAACAACTTTGATCTCCCGGCGATGACAGCCCATGGCGTTGTGGGGACCAACACGCCTGATGTACTCACGGAGACGACGGCTGATTTCGGCTTTGCCTTGCTGATGGCAACTGCCAGACGCATCAGCGAGAGCGAGCACTTTCTGCGTTCTGGGCAATGGCGGGAATGGCGTTACGACATGTTCGCTGGCACAGAAGTGCACGGCAGCACCCTGGGCATCATCGGCATGGGCCGCATTGGTCAAGGCATAGCACGGCGTGCATCCAAAGGCTTTGGCATGCAGGTGCTTTATCACAACCGCTCGCAACTCAGCCCGGAGATGGAGGCCGAGTGCGGTGCACGTTGGGTGGACAAGGCCACCTTGCTGCGCGAAGCGGATCACGTGATGCTGGTGGTGCCGTACTCGGCAGCCACGCATCACACCATCGTCGAGGCCGAACTGGCACAAATGAAGCCCACCGCCACGCTGATCAACCTGGCGCGTGGAGGCATTGTGGATGACGCCGCCTTGGCAAAGGCGTTGAAAGAGCGGCGCATTGCAGCCGCAGGTCTGGATGTGTTCGAGGGTGAGCCGACGGTGCACCCGGATTTGCTGACCGTGACCAATGTGGTGTTGACGCCGCACATTGCCAGTGCCACCGTCAAGACCCGCCTGGCCATGGCCAATCTGGCGGCTGACAACCTGATTCAGTATTTCCAGCACGGGCGTGTGCTCACGCCCGTCAATCCCGACGTGCTGAACGCGCCCCAGCGTCGCGTCTGAGTGGCGATGCTTGCAGCACAACCACAGGGACGGCATGTTGGGTGATTTGTTCCGGCTGATCCTCGGGCAAATCTGCTTGCACGCCTGCATGACAGGCTTTCGAATGGCTGCGCCCTTGCTGGCATTGCGCAACGGCCAGAGTGAGGCCGCGGTGGGGGTGTTGCTGTCGTGCTTTGCCCTGACGCAGATTTTCCTCTCCATTCCGGCCGGTCGGTTTGCGGATCGGCATGGGTTCAAGCGCCCCATGATGTTGGGCGTACTGGTGGCCAGCCTGGGTGTGATGGCCGCCGTGGTCTGGCCGATCTTTCCGGTGATGTGTGCCAGTGCGCTGTGTTGCGGCGGGGCCGCCGGTGCGGCCATCCTGGCGTTGCAGCGACATGTGGGGCAGGCCGCGCGTGACCATGAAGAGCTCAAGCGTGCGTTCAGCTGGCTGGCGATCGGTCCGGCAGCTTCCAACTTTCTGGGCCCCCTGGCGGCTGGACTGATGATCGATCATGTGGGGTTTCGGGAGGCCTTTGCCTTGTTGGCCACCTTGCCCTTGCTGTCATGGTTCTGGGTCCGGCACGTGAAAGAAATTCCGGTGCCCGTGGCTACAGATGCGCCCGGGCGTCAGCGGGTGTGGGATTTGCTGCAAGCCCCCATGTTCCGTCGACTGTTGCTGGTGAACTGGTTTCTCTCGTCATGCTGGGACGTGCACACGTTCATGGTGCCGGTGATTGGCCACGAGCGCGGCATCAGCGCGTCAGCCATTGGCGCGGTGCTGGGCGTGTTTGCGTTGTCTGCTGCCTTGATACGCATGGTGTTGCCCACCATCGCAGGCCGCTTTCCCGAATGGAAAATTTTGACGGTAGCCATGCTGATGGCCGGTTTGCTGCTGGGCCTGTATCCTTTCATGCATGACGCCTGGAGCATGGGGGCGCTGTCGGCGCTGTTGGGCCTGTTCCTGGGCGTGGTGCAGCCCATGGTCATGAGCACCATGCATCAGATCACACCGCCTCAGCGCCAGGGCGAGGCGCTGGGTCTTCGGCTCATGACCATCAACGCCTCCAGCGTGGTCATGCCCATGATGTTTGGCGCGCTGGGCGCCAGTGTGGGCGTCAGCGGCGTGTTCTGGCTGGTGTCCTTGAGCGTGGCGTCAGCCTCTCGTCTGGCCTGGCAACTCAGAGCCCGTAAGCCTCACGGATGATGTTCCAGGCTTCGTCGACTTCGTCGACGTAGCGAAACAGCGAGAGGTCTTGCGGCTCGATGGCGCCTTCTTCCACCAGCATCTCCAGGTTCATCAGACGCTTCCAGTACTCACTGCCAAAGAGCACGATGGGAATCGGCCGTGCTTTGCGGCATTGCACCAGGGTGAGGGTTTCAAACAATTCGTCCAGCGTGCCAAAGCCGCCAGGGAAGGCCACCAGGGCTTTGGCGCGCATCACGAAGTGCATCTTGCGCAGCGCAAAGTAGTGGAACTTGAAGCTCAGGCCCGGTGTGATGTAGGGG
>VEQI01000341.1 GCA_018883305.1 Limnohabitans sp.
GGGCCCAGGCGACCTTGAGCAATTTCAAAGCCACGACCTTCACCCAGCAGCATGTTTTCCACTGGCACGCGCACATTCTTGAGCACCACTTCCATGTGACCGTGCGGTGCATCGTCGTAGCCAAACACAGTGAGCGGGCGCACCACGGTGATACCAGGCGTGTTGGACGGCACGATGATCATGCTTTGCTGGGAGTGACGCGGTGCTTCGGGGTCGGTCTTGCCCATGACGATGTAGACGGCACAGCGTGGGTCACCGGCGCCAGAGCTCCACCATTTGCGACCATTGATCACGTAGTGGTCACCGTCACGTTCGATGCGGCACTGCACGTTGGTGGCGTCAGATGAAGCCACATCAGGTTCGGTCATCAGGAAGGCCGAACGGATTTCACCACGCAGCAGCGGCTCCAGCCAGCGGTCTTTGAGTTCCTCACTGGCATAGCGCTCAAAGGTTTCCATGTTGCCGGTGTCCGGGGCCGAGCAGTTGAACACCTCGGCGGCAAAGGGCACGCGACCCATGATTTCGCACAGCGGCGCGTACTCCAGATTGGACAAGCCTTCGGGTGCGCGATGGCTGTGTGGCAGGAACAGGTTCCACAGGCCGGCCTTTTTGGCCAGGGGTTTGAGCTCTTCCACGATCTTGGTGGGCACCCAGGGATTGCCCTTGGCGCGATTTTCCTCGATCTCGGCAAAGAAGCGGGCCTCATTCGGGTAGATGTGCTGGTCCATGAATTCCAGCAAGCGGGCCTGCATTTGTTTGACTTTGTCCGTGTAATCGAAATTCATGGTCAGCTTTCCCGTGTGTGTATTGGGTGATGATGTCAAAATGAAAAGGGTCAGGTCATTTGCGCGTAGCGCCAGGCCATTTCCGCCATGGGGCGTGCCCGAGAGCCTGCGGCCACCGCTTCCTCGCTGGAGGCGGTGCCAGATTCCACCCGCTTGGCAATGCCTTGCAAAATGGCAGCGATGCGGAACATGTTGTAGGCCAGGTAGAAATTCCAGTCTGCCGCCAGTGACGCCGGCGTTGCCAGCCCGGTGCGCTCGCAATACAGACGGATGTATTCTTCCTCGGAGGGAATGCCCAGTGTTTGCAGGTCCAGTCCGCCGATGCCACGGAAGGTGCCGGGCGGGATGTGCCAGGCCATGCAGTTGTAGCTGAAGTCGGCCAGCGGATGGCCCAGCGTGGAGAGCTCCCAGTCCAGCACGGCCAGTACGCGTGGTTCGGTGGGATGGAAAATCACGTTGTCCAGCCGGTAGTCACCATGCACGATGCTGGTGAGTTCTGCCCGGGCGCTGTCGGGCATGTGCGCGGGCAACCACTCGATGAGTTTGTCCATCTCCGGGATGGGCTGGGTGATGGAGGCCTGGTACTGCTTGCTCCAGCGTCCGATCTGACGCTCAAAATAATTGCCTGGCCGGCCATAGCTTTCCAGACCAATTGCCTTGTAGGGCGCAGTATGCAAGGCCCCGAGCACACGGTTGAGTTCCAGGTAAATGGCGCGGCGTTCCTCGGGGGTCATGCCGGGCAGCTCTTGTGCCCACAGCACACGGCCCTGCACAAACTCCATCACATAAAACGCGCGACCAATGACGGATTCGTCCTCGCACAGCACATGCATGTGTGCCACGGGCACAGCGGTGCCTTGCAGCGCCTGCATGACGCGGAACTCGCGCTCGATGGCGTGCGCCGACGGCAGCAGCTTGGCCACTGGGCCTGGCTTGGCGCGCATCACATATTGTGTGTTCGGGGTGATGAGTTTGTAGGTGGGGTTGGATTGGCCACCCTTGAACATTTCCACTTGCAGTGGTCCCTGAAAGCCAGGCAGATGCTGTTGCAACCAGCGCGCAAGCGCGGCTTCATCAAAGCGGTGCTGCTGGCTCACGGCACGGGTGCCACTGAAGTTGTCGTTCTGGCTCATGTCACTGCTCGGCTTCGCTGATGCGCATGAGCGCGTCGCGGTTGCGGATCACAATGCCACCGGCTTCAATGCGGATGGCTTCTTCGCGTTCCATGGACTTCAGTTCCTGGTTGACGCGCTGTCGTGAAGCGCCCAGCAGTTGCGCCAATTCCTCTTGAGCCAGATGCAGGCCGATGCGAAGCTCCTGGGCATTGGACAGCGAGGGCACGCCGTAGCTGCGGCCCAGGTGGAGCAACTGCTTGGCCAGGCGCGAGCGCAAGGGCAGGGTGTTGAGGTCTTCCACCAGACCAAACAGCTGGCGGATACGGCGCGCCTGCAGCTTCAGCATGGCCTGGTAGAACTCCACGTGAAGCCCCAGAATTTTCTGGAAGTCGGCCTTGGCCACGCACAGGATGGTGGTGTCGCCGTGCGCGTACACGTCATGGGTGCGACGGTCGCCGTCCAGGATGGCAACGTCGCCAAACCAGATGCCCGGTTCCACATAGTCGAAGGTGATTTGCTTGCCCGACAGCGAAGTGGAGCTCACCCGCACGGCGCCTCTGGCGCAGGCCATCCATTCTTCTGGCGGATCGCCACGGGCGGCAATCAGGTCACCGTCCTTGCAACGCTTGACATAAGCACAGCGCAGAATGTCATGCCGCAGTGATGGGGAGAGAGATGAAAACCAGCGACCGGCATTGATTGCCTCTCGCTCTTCCATGGTCAGAATGGGATCGTCCATAAGCTGTGTTGTCTGTGCCCCGTGTCGAAATCATTGTCGCGCCAGGGACCGGGTGAGCCCCAACGCCTTGTCGCCTGCGTGTCTGTGTGGAGCACTCAGGCGGCATGCCGAAATTATGGATAGCGTGGCTTGGTTTTATCCAGAAAGGCCTGGATGCCAATGCCCCCGTTGGGATGATGCAGGTTGCGCACAAAGTGGTCACGCTCGGCGTCCAATTGTGCAACCTGGGTGTTGTCATGCGCTTGGCCAAGCAACTCTTTGATGCTGCTCAGCACATTGCCTGCTCGATCATTCAGCCGCTCAGCCAGGGCCAGAGCCTGGTGAAGGGCTTGCCCAGGGTCGCAGATCTGGTTGATCAGGCCATGTTGAAGCAGCGTGTCGGCGCTTAAACGTTCACCCAGCATCAGCCACTGGTTGGCCAGGTTGCGTGGCACTTTGCGTGCCAGTTGCCAGGTGGCGCCACCGTCAGGCGACAGTCCCACATTGCTGTAGGCCAGCGCAAACACGCTGTCACGGGCGGCCACCACCAGGTCACAGGCCAGTACCAGTGAGAAACCGGCACCCGCGGCCGCACCTTCGACCGCAGCGATCACGGGCTTGGGAAACGTTTCCAGGCATTCCATCCAGGCATGAAAACTGTCGATGCTGGCGGATTGAACTTCGGGGGGCTTGCTGCGATTACCCAGCAGGCGTTGCAAATTGCCACCGGCCGAGAAGTGTTCACCTTCACCGGTGATGACCACACTTTTGACGTCGCGTTGATCGGCCGCGACATTCAGTGCCTCGATGCCGGCGGCATACACCCCGGGCCCCAGGGCGTTGCGAGCCCCTGGGTTGGAGATGGTGAGGACCATGGTGGAGCCGTGGCTCGAACTTTTCAGCTGTTCCGTCATGCGCGGTTCCGTGGGTGTCAGGCTTCGCGGTGCAACAGGCTCAGGCCAATGGCGCCACGACGACGCAGCCATGGACTGGGGCGG
>VEQI01000033.1 GCA_018883305.1 Limnohabitans sp.
TCAGCAGGTTGAGGGCGAAATTTTGTTCACGGTTGCGCGCGGTGACCCCCCAGTCGGCGTTCTTGAGGTGATTGAACTCTTTCAAGGTTTTGAGCACCACCGTCTTGCCACGGATTTCCGTGACGCGCGCGTACAAGCTGGGCTCGCCCGGGGCCTCAAAGTACACAAACTGGTTGATGTGCAGGCTGGGCACAATGGGGCCGGTGAGCCGGTAAAAGGTGTGGCTGCCCGATTGCCAGCTCTCCACCGTCTTGCCGTGGCGAATCCAGAAATCCGCGGGCAGGGCCATGGAACCGGCATACAGCAGGTCGCCATCTTCCAGGGTCTTGTCGTTCTGATAGTCTTCCGCGGCCAGACCCAGCGCACGTGCCTTGATGCGCATGTTGATGTCTTTGGACACCAGCACCACCTCGCGTGGGGTGTGTTGATCGCGCAGCGCTTGCACCACGCCCAGAATCTGGTTGTCTGCCTTGCCCTGTGGCAGGGAGAGCGGCAGCTTTTGATCGATGGCCTGCGTTTGAAAGAACAAGCGACCACCGCCGTCCAGATGTCCTGTGCTGTCCAGGGATAGGCCCTTGGCAATGTCGGCACCCTGGGCGGCTGCCAGGGCATCCAGCATGCGGCTGGCCTGGCGGGCATTGCGCGCCACTTCGGTCATGCCCTTTTTGTTGCTGTCGAGCTCTTCCAGCACGATCATGGGCAGGAAGATGTCGTGCTCCTCAAACCGGAACAGGCTCATGGGGTCGTGCATCAGCACGTTGGTGTCCAGCACGAACAACTTGGTCGGGCCTTGGGCACGCTTTCGCTTGCTGGGAGCGGCACTGCTTTTGACAGCCGGTTTGTGGGGCGCCGTGGAGGACGTGCGACCGGATTTGGTGTTGATGCTTGAGGGCGCGCGGGGTGCCTCCGCGCTGGGGAGCGTGGGGAGATCGTCGTGCAGCGTTGGCATCTCGCCACCCCCTCGCTCGAACAGGTCCAGGGCCTGGGGTTTCTCCGGCACCGGGTTATCTACAGCCCGAGTGGCCGATTTGCGGCCAGAGGAGGCGCCGCGTGCAGGGCTGCTGAAATCATCCACTCGAAGCAGAGCGGCACGTTTGGCGGGGGCGGGTGGCAGTGGCATGGGGTTCAGCGGGGAAAGTGAGACACAAGTGAGGCCCATCGAGCAAGGGCATGCATCAACGCCAAAGAAAAAGCCGCCCTGCGGCGCGGGCGGCTTAGTCTGAGGTGAGGGGATGCTTGCGGCGCAAGAACCAAGGGCATGAATCCATCATAACGCCTGTCCGTGACAGGTCAATGGCAAATCCCTGGGAAATCAGGCGGCGGCGGTGGCTTTTTTGAGGTCTTTGACGGCCTTGAGCACTTCATCCACGTGGCCGGGCACTTTCAGGCCGCGCCACTCCTGGCGCAAGACGCCGTCGGGGCCGATCAGGAAGGTGCTGCGCTCGATGCCCTTGACCTTCTTGCCGTACATGATCTTGTTCTTCACGACACCGAACATATGGCACATTTTTTCTTCGGTGTCGGCAATCAGCTCGAAGGGCAGTTCCAGCTTGGCCTTGAAGTCGTCGTGCGACTTCATGTTGTCGCGGGAAACGCCAAACACCACGGCGCCAGCCTTGACGAAGTCTTTGTACTTGTCGCGGAATTGCATGGCTTCAGTGGTGCAGCCGGGGGTGTTGTCCTTGGGGTAGAAGTACAACACCAGCGTCTTGCCGTGATGGGAATGGTGGGTGACTCGGGTGCCGCCCGTGGCGCTGGCTTCGAATTCGGGAATGGGTTTGTTGACAACGATCGCCATGGGACTACAGTGTTCTCGTAAGTGACCGCCCTGCAAGTTCGCACAGCCAGCTGGGTGCGGTGGGGGCAATCCCAGATTTTAACCTATTACAAGGGACTGATCAGGACCGCAACCAGTGGCGCGCCACTCAGGTCGATGTCTCAGGGGCAGGCGCCGTCTCTAGCAGCAGCAAGGCGGCCACCGGCCGGCCCTCACCGGCCAGGATGTTGTAGGTGCGACAGGCAGCGGCGGTATCCATGGTTTCCAGGCCCAGGCGACGCGCCATCAGCGGTGCTTGCCAGGCCGCTGGGATGAAGCGCAGACGCTTGCCACTGCCAAACACGGCCAATTCCACGCCCAGTTCCATCAGGACCTCGAAGTCGGTGGCTTGCAACGATTCAAAGTGGGTAGGGCGCCAAGGGCGCAGTATCCCTTGGGAGGTGATGAGCAGGCTGTGCTGGTGGCGTTCCCCATTCACGGCGATCCAGTCCGGGCCGTAGCTGGTGACGGCCAGGGTGTCCATGCGATCCGGTTGCAGTTTCATAGAGGGAATCGGGGGCAGACGTGGGGCAGAAGGCCTAAAAACAGGGGTGTTCTGTGGTCAAATTATAGGTTTTCACCCGAAAAGCCCCGAGGGAACGCCTTGAAGCCCATCCAGAAATCCGCCAAGCTTGCCAACGTCTGCTATGACATCCGTGGCCCGGTGCTCGATCGGGCGCGTCAAATGGAGGAGGAGGGGCACAAAATCATCAAGCTCAACATCGGCAACTTGGCCGTGTTTGGCTTTGACGCCCCGGAAGAAATCCAGCAGGACATGATCCGAAACCTGCCCAATGCGGCGGCTTATTCGGACAGCAAGGGCATCTTTGCCGCGCGCAAGGCGGTGATGCACTACACCCAGCAGCAGGGCATCCAGGGTGTCACCCTGGAGGACATCTACCTGGGCAATGGCGCCAGCGAGCTGATCGTGATGGCCACCAATGCGTTGCTCAATGACGGCGATGAACTGCTGCTGCCTGCGCCTGACTATCCCCTGTGGACGGCTGCTGTGAGCCTGTCCGGCGGCACACCGGTGCACTACCTGTGTGATGAGTCCAATGGCTGGATGCCGGACCTCCAGGACATCCGCGCCAAGATCACGCCCCACACCAAGGGCATCGTGGTCATCAACCCCAACAATCCCACGGGCGCGTTGTACTCCGATGAGCTGTTACAAGGCATTGTGGCCATTGCCCGCGAACATGGCCTGGTGATCTTTGCCGACGAGGTCTACGACAAAGTGCTGTTTGATGGCGTGAAGCACACCGCCATTGGTTCCCTGTCCACCGATGTGCTGACGCTCACCTTCAATTCGCTGTCCAAGAGCTATCGCTCCTGCGGCTACCGTGCCGGCTGGCTGGTGGTGTCTGGCGACAAGAAGCCCGCACGTGATTACATCGAGGGCCTGAACATGCTCTCCTCCATGCGCTTGTGCGCCAATGTGCCCGGGCAATGGGCCATTCAAACGGCGCTGGGCGGCTATCAAAGCATCAATGATCTGGTCAAGGAAGGCGGGCGTCTGCGCCGTCAACGTGACCTGGCCCATGAACTCATCACCGCCATTCCCGGGGTGAGTTGTGTCAAGCCCAGTGCCGCGCTTTACATGTTCCCGCGTCTGGATCCGGCCATGTATCCCATTGAGGACGACCAGCAATTCATCAATGAGCTGCTGCAGGAAACCAAGGTGCTGCTGGTGCAGGGCAGTGGCTTCAACTGGCCGCACCCTGACCATTTCCGCATTGTCTTCCTGCCGCATGAAGACGATCTGCGCGAGGCCATCTCGCGCATTGCACGATTCCTAGAAACTTACCGCAAGCGACACGCAAAATGAAACCCATTCAAGTTGGACTGCTGGGCATCGGCACCGTGGGCCGGGGCACCTTCGAGGTGCTACAACGCAACAAAGAAGAGATCCGTCGCCGCGCCGGGCGTTCCATCCAGATCGCCATGGTGGCGGATCTGGACACCGCACGCGCCCAGCAGGTGGTGGGCGACACTGCCCAGGTGGTGGCGGATGCCCGCCAGGTGATCGCCAATCCCGAGATCGACATCGTCATCGAACTGATTGGCGGCTATGGCATAGCGCGCCAATTGGTGATGGAGGCCATCGAGGCCGGCAAGCACGTGGTCACCGCCAACAAGGCGTTGCTGGCCGTGCATGGCACCGAAATTTTTGCGGCCGCCCGTCGTCGTGGCGTGATGGTGGCCTTTGAAGCCGCCGTGGCTGGTGGCATCCCCATCATCAAGGCCTTGCGTGAAGGCCTGACGGCCAACCGCATCCAGTGGATTGCCGGCATCATCAACGGCACCACCAACTTCATCCTCTCCGAGATGCGTGACAAGGGCTTGCCCTTTGACACCGTGCTGAAAGAGGCGCAAGCCCTGGGCTACGCCGAAGCCGACCCCACCTTCGACATCGAAGGGGTGGACGCAGCGCACAAGGCCACCATCATGTCAGCCATTGCGTTTGGCATTCCGGTGCAATTCGACAAGGCGCATGTGGAGGGCATCACCAAGCTGGAAGCCCAGGACATCCGTTACGCTGAGCAACTGGGCTATCGCATCAAGTTGCTGGGTATTGCCAAGCGGGCCAGCGCCGGCGTGGAGTTGCGTGTGCACCCCTGCCTGGTGCCCGCCAAGCGCTTGATTGCCAATGTGGAAGGCGCGATGAACGCGGTGATGGTGCAAGCCGATGCCGTGGGCACCACCTTGTACTACGGCAAGGGCGCGGGCAGTGAGCCCACCGCCAGCGCGGTGATTGCCGACTTGGTGGACATCACCCGTTTGCACACGGCCGACCCGCTCAACCGCGTGCCGCACCTGGCCTTCCAGCCGGATGAGCTGAGCGACGTGGCGGTGCTACCCATGGCCCAGGTGGTGACCAGCTATTACCTGCGCTTGCGCGTGGCCGATCAGGCCGGTGTGTTGGCCAAAGTGACGGGCATCTTGGCCGACTCTGACATCAGCATCGATGCCGTGTTGCAACGTGAAGCCGGTGAAGGCGAGAACCAGACCGACCTCATCATCCTCACGCACGACTGCGTGGAATCGCGCATGGACGCGGCCCTGGCGCAGATGCAAAGTCTGCCCACGGTCCTGGGACCCATCACCCGCATTCGCAAGGAAGAGCTGAACTGATGCGTTACCTCTCGACCCGGGGTCACCCCGAGCGCCGCCGCTTTTGTGAAATTCTGCTGGAGGGCCTGGCGCCCGACGGTGGCTTGTATCTGCCCGAGTCGTATCCGCAGGTGAATGCCACGACGCTGGCGCACTGGCGTCAGGTGTATCAGCAACAAGGGTATGCGCATCTGGCGTTCGAAATTTTGTCGCTCTACATCGACGACATTCCGGCCGACGATCTGCGCACGCTGTGTGAACGCACCTACACAGAGGCCGTGTTTGGCTCCAAAGCCATTGTGCCCGTGCGCCCACTCGACGACGGCTTGCTGATTGAAGCCTTGTCCAATGGTCCCACGCTGGCTTTCAAAGACATGGCCATGCAGTTGCTGGGCCACCTGTTCGAGTATGAACTGGGCCGTCGAGGCGAGGAACTCAATATTTTGGGCGCCACCTCGGGCGATACGGGCAGCGCGGCGGAGTACGCCATGCGCGGCAAACGGGGTGTGCGCGTGTTCATGACCAGCCCGAACGGGCGCATGAGCCCGTTCCAGCAGGCGCAGATGTTCAGCTTGCAGGACGCCAACATCCACAATCTGGCCATCGACGGTGTGTTTGATGATTGCCAGGACATCGTCAAAGCGGTGTCCAACGATCTGGAGTTCAAGCGTCGCTATCGCATTGGCACGGTCAACTCCATCAACTGGGCGCGTTTGCTGGCCCAGGTGGTCTACTACTTTGCCGGCTACTTCCAGGCCACAAAGACCGACGCTGAGCGCGTGAGCTTTGCGGTACCCAGTGGCAATTTCGGCAATGTGTGCGCCGGCCATGTGGCCCGCATGATGGGCTTACCCATTGAACGTCTGGTGGTGGCCACCAACGAAAACGATGTGTTGGACGAATTTTTCCGCACGGGTGTGTACCGTGTGCGCGGCAGTGCGGACACGCATGAAACGTCCAGCCCCTCGATGGATATTTCCAAGGCCAGCAACTTTGAGCGTTTCGTGTTCGATCTGCTGGGACGAGATGCGGCGCTCACGGCCGACTTGTTTGGTGCCCGTTTGAACCGAGACGGCGTGTTCGACCTGAGCGGGGACGCACGCTTTCAGCAGCAACAGGCTCGCTATGGCTTTGTCAGCGGTCGCAGTACCCATGCCCAACGCTTGCAGACCATCCGTGATGCGTTTGAGCGTCAGGGGCAGATGATCGATCCCCACACCGCGGATGGCGTGAAAGTGGCGCGTGAGCAACTGCAAGCGGGCGTGCCCATGATCGTGCTGGAAACCGCGTTGCCCATCAAGTTTGCCGCCACCCTGGTGGAGGCCTTGGGCCGCGAGCCGGATCGTCCCGCGCGCTTTAATGGCATTGAACAGTTGCCACGTCGGGTGCAGGTGTTGCCGGCGGATGTGCAGCGCATCAAGTCATTCATCGTCGAGCACTGCGCATGAACGTCATTGGCGTGAGCGGATATTCTGGGGCGGGGAAGACCACCCTGGTGGAGGGGTTGGTGCGAGCCCTGCGTGCCAAGGGTTTGCGTGTTTCGGTCATCAAGCACGCTCGGCACGGATTTGATATCGACCATCCTGGCAAGGACAGCCACCGTCACCGTGAGGCCGGCGCTTTTGAAGTGCTGGTGGCTTCCAATAAGCGCATGGCCTTGCAGCGCGAGTTTGAAGTTGAGGTGGAGTTGTCGGTGCATCAAATGCTGGCCGAGCTCTACGATGGTGTGGACTGGGTGCTGGTGGAAGGCTTCAGGCACAGTGATCTGCTCAAGCTGGAAGTGTGGCGCCATGAGACCGGCGAGGCAGCGGCCTATCCCGAGGACGACTTTGTGGTGGGCATTGTCACCAACAGCCCCGACCAGCTGCCTGCGCCAACCCTGCGGCCTGTGTTGGATCTCAACGACCCGGCAGCGGTCGCTCAGTGGTTGATGGATCATCAGGACCGTTTCCACTACAACCGTTTTGACGAAGCATGAGCCGTCCTCCCTTGCTGTCTCTTGATGAAGCTTTGCCGCAACTCCTGGCGCATGCACGGGCGCTGGGTCGGCATGAGCGGGTGTCCACCTTCGAGGCGGATGGCCGGGTGCTGGCCCAGGACGTGGTGTCGGCCTTGCAAGTGCCGCCGCTGGACAACAGCTCCATGGACGGCTACGCCGTTCGTTGCGCCGATGTCCAGCAACCGGATACCGTGTTGCGGGTGACGCAGCGTATCCCCGCCGGCGCCACGGGCCATGCCCTGGGTGCCGGGGAAGCCGCGCGGATATTCACGGGTGCGCCGATTCCGCCGGGCGCGGATGCCGTGCTGATGCAGGAAGACTGCGAAGCCTTGGACGAGGCGCAAGTGCGTTGTCGCATCGTGCCCGAGGCGGGGCAGTGGATTCGCCGCAGCGGTGAGGATGTGATGCGCGGTGCCACGGTGTTGCATCGGGGCGAGCGACTCGGGCCGGCCGCACTGGGCCTGGCGGCCAGCATCGGCTTGTCGCACCTGGACGTGGCGGTGCGGCCGCGCGTGGCGCTGCTCTCCACCGGGGACGAACTGGTGATGCCTGGCGATGTACCGCCTGAGGCCATGCCGCCGGGCGCCATTTACAACTCCAATCGGTTTTTCCTGCGCGCGCTGCTGCAGCGCATGGGCTGCGTGGTGACCGATCTGGGCATCGTGCCCGATCAGTTCGACGCCACCCGTCACGCATTGCATCAAGCGGCCCAGGAACATGACCTCATTCTCACCAGCGGTGGCGTGTCGGTGGGCGAGGAGGATCACATCAAGCCGGCGGTGCAGGCCCTGGGACAACTCCATCTGTGGTCACTGGCCATCAAACCGGGCAAGCCGTTTGCGTTCGGCGCCTTGCGCCGTGAGCCTGAACAGGCTGACAGCAGCAGCGCGCATTTCATTGGCTTGCCTGGCAATCCGGTGTCCAGTTTTGTCACCTTCCTCTTGTTGGTGCGGCCCTTCCTGCTGTCTTTGCAGGGGGCTCGCCAGCTTGAAGCGCCGCGCTGGCGTTTGCGCGCTGCCACGGACGGCCCGCGCGCTGACCGTCGCCGCGAATTTCTGCGTGCGCGTCGCAACTCAGTCGGTGAGCTGGAGCTCTTTTCCAATCAAAGCTCGGGCGTGCTCACGTCAGCCGTGTGGGCCGACGGGGTGATCGACAACCCGGCAGGCACCGTCATTCGTCAGGGTGACTGGGTGGACTTCATACCCTGGTCGGAGTGGCTGGCATGAAGATCACGCTGCGCTATTTCGCTTCCATTCGTGAAGCCCTGGGCGTGGGGCAGGAAAGCTGGCAGACGCAGGCCCAGACCGTGGCGCAGTTGCGTCAGGAGCTGGTGGCGCGTGGCGGTGTCTACGCCGACACCCTGGGCACCACGCGCGCCTTGCGCGCCGCGTTGGACCAGGACTTGTGCGATGGCAGTGCCGCCTTGCACGAGGGCTGCGAGGTGGCCTTCTTTCCACCTGTGACCGGAGGCTGATCATGCACTTCACCGTGTCCATCCAGACCGAGGACTTCGACGTCAGTGCGGAAGTGGCCCAACTGCGCCGTGACGACACCGGCGTGGGCGCGGTGTGCGCTTTCGTGGGCACGGTGCGTGATCGCAACGATGGCAGCGACGTGGCCAGCCTGGCGCTGGAGCACTATCCAGGCATGACCGAGAAGTCCATCCAGGCCATGCTGACCCAGGCCCGCGAACGTTTTGACATCCGTGCGGCCCGCGTGATTCATCGCGTGGGGTTGATGCAGCCACAAGACCAGATTGTGCTGGTGGCTGTCACTTCAGCGCATCGGGGCGAGAGCTTTCAAGCCTGCGAGTTCTTGATGGACTACCTCAAGACACAGGCCCCTTTCTGGAAAAAAGAAGTCACGCCGCAAGGCGAACGCTGGGTGGACGCCCGCGTGAGCGACGATCATGCACTGGCCCGCTGGGGGATCAAGCCCTCCACGGATCCCGTCTAAAGCCACCTCAACACCACCATCACGATGGCATCGTCATGGCCAGGCGCGCAGCGCTGCGGCAATCCATCTCTCGCGACTTAATTCAGATAACCTCGCGATGGAGGCTCGGCGGCAGGTTCCACTTTGGCCTGCACCGGCGAAGTGCCACTGAGCCACTCCGCTTTGGCGATGGCATCCCTTAGTAAGTGTTGCAAGCCCACAATCAAGTCGGATTTGACCCGGGCTTGAAAGCCTCGGTGCGGTGCAGGGCCCAGTTTTTCCTGGAAACCCAGCAAAATGCTGCCATCGGTTTGCGGGCTCATCTGGATATCGGTGATCAGCAATGGCTCAGCCCCCAGTGGCAGACTGTCTGCTTCAGCGTATGGCGTGGCAAAGTCGGCCTTGCTCAGGTTTTCCTGCTGCTTGAATTCGGCCATCATTTGACGAGCTTGCTCCGTCTGGACCGGGGTTTCCATGGCGGCCTTGGGGGTCATGGCCTCCAGGCCCAGGCGTTCCAGGTGTGGCTGCAGGCCCAGGGCGAGGCGGCGCGTGAGCCAGATACGAAGCTCCTCTTTGGCCGTGGTGTTGATGCGCAGCAGCAGGCGGTCCTGCAGCACGTCATGGTTGAGGGAGAGTTGATGAATGTTCATGCTTGCGCTGGATCAAGGCAGGAGCGGCTGTTGAGCAGGCCCATCTTGAAAAGGGGATGAGTATCCTCAGTTGCGGTTCAGTGACCACTTATTGTGCGGGAAATTGACATGCGTTTGGATAAATTGACCACCAAATTCCAGGAAGCCCTGGGAGAAGCCCAAACTCTGGCCTTGGGCGCCGATCATGCTTACATTGAGCCTTGCCACGTGGTGCTGGCGATGTTGCGTCAGACGGATGGCCCCAAGCCGCTGTTGCAGCGGGCGGGCACCAATGTGGCGGGCCTGGAAAGTGCTGCCCAGACTGCCATGGACAAGCTGCCCAAGGTGCATGGGCAAGAGCAGGTCCAGGTGGGCCGGGATCTGGTGACCTTGATTCAGGCCGCTGAAAAAGAGGCGCTCAAGCGTGGTGATCAGTACATTGCCAGCGAGTTGTTCTTGCTGGCCCTGTGCGACCACAAGGGGGATCCCGGCAAACTTGCCCGGGACAACGGCTTGACACGCCAGGCCCTGGAAACCGCTGTCAATGCTGTTCGAGGCGGCCAGAAGGTGGACAACCCTGACGCCGAAGGCCAGCGCGAGGCGTTGATGAAGTATTGCCTGGACCTGACCGAGCGTGCGCGCAAAGGCAAGCTGGATCCCGTGATTGGTCGCGATGACGAAATTCGTCGCGCTATTCAAGTGTTGCAACGCCGAAGCAAAAACAACCCGGTGCTCATTGGTGAGCCAGGGGTGGGCAAGACAGCCATTGTGGAAGGACTTGCCCAGCGCATTGTGGCCGGCGAGGTGCCGGAGTCGCTCAAGGGCAAACGCGTGTTGTCGCTGGACATGGCTGCTTTACTGGCCGGTGCGAAGTTCCGAGGTGAATTTGAAGAGCGCCTGAAATCCGTCCTCAAGGAACTGGCCAAGGACGAAGGGCAGACCATCGTCTTCATCGACGAGTTGCACACCATGGTGGGCGCTGGCAAGGCGGAGGGCGCCATGGATGCCGGCAACATGCTCAAGCCCGCGTTGGCGCGCGGCGAGCTGCATTGCGTGGGCGCCACCACGCTGGATGAGTACCGCAAGTTCATTGAGAAAGATGCGGCACTGGAGCGACGTTTCCAGAAAATCATCGTGGGTGAGCCCACCGTGGAAGCCACCATCGCCATTCTGCGTGGACTGCAAGAAAAGTACGAGGTCCACCATGGGGTGGAGATCACGGACCCGGCCATCGTGGCCGCCGCCGAGCTGTCGCACCGCTACATCACTGACCGCTTCCTGCCGGACAAGGCCATCGACTTGATCGATGAAGCCGCCGCCAAGATCAAGATCGAGATCGACTCCAAGCCGGAAGCCATGGACCGGCTGGATCGTCGCCTCATTCAACTCAAGATCGAGCGCGAGGCGGTGCGCAAGGAAAAAGACGAGGCCTCGCAAAAACGTCTGGCCTTGCTGGAAGAGGAAATGGACAAGCTGGAGCAGGAATACGCGGACCTGGAGGAAATCTGGAAATCCGAGAAAGCCTCTGCCCAGGGTGGCGCGCAGGTCAAGGAGGAAATTGACCGTTTGCGTTTCCAAATTGAGGAATACACCCGCAAGGGCGATTTCAATAAAGTGGCGGAACTGCAATACGGCCGCTTGCCCGAATTGGAAAAACGGCTCAAGGAAGCCAACGCACGCGAGTCTGCTGGCGGTGAGACCGCAGCGCCGCGCCTGCTGCGCACGCAAGTGGGCGCCGAGGAAATTGCCGAAGTGGTGGCCCGCGCCACCGGCATTCCCGTCGCCAAACTCATGCAAGGCGAGCGTGAAAAATTGCTGCAGATGGAAGACCGTCTGCATCAGCGTGTGGTGGGGCAAGACGAAGCCATTGTGGCCGTGGCCAACGCCATCCGTCGTTCACGTGCGGGCCTGGGCGACCCAAATCGTCCCACCGGCTCGTTCCTGTTCCTGGGTCCCACGGGTGTTGGCAAGACCGAGCTGTGCAAGGCGCTGGCCGGATTCCTGTTTGACAGCGAAGAGCACCTGATTCGCATCGACATGAGCGAATACATGGAGAAGCACGCCGTCAGCCGATTGATTGGTGCACCTCCAGGCTATGTGGGCTACGACGAAGGCGGGTATCTCACCGAGGCCGTTCGCCGCAAACCCTACAGCGTGCTCTTGCTCGATGAAGTGGAGAAGGCGCACCCGGATGTGTTCAACGTGCTGTTGCAGGTGCTGGACGATGGTCGCCTGACCGATGGCCAGGGCCGAACCGTGGACTTCAAGAACACGGTCATTGTGATGACTTCCAACATTGGCTCGCCCATCATTCAAAGCATGGTGGGGCAAGACAGTCAGGACATCAAAGATGCCGTGATGGATGAACTCAAGGGGCATTTCCGTCCCGAGTTCCTCAACCGCATTGATGAGACGGTGGTCTTCCACGCCCTGGGCGCGGCACATATTGCCAGCATTGCCGAGATTCAGTTGCGCGTGCTGGCCGAGCGTCTGGCGCGCATGGACCTCACGTTGCAGGTGTCGCCACCGGCGTTGGCTGAGTTGGCCAAGGTGGGCTTTGATCCGGTGTTTGGTGCGCGACCACTCAAGCGGGCCATTCAGCAACGCATCGAGAACCCTTTGTCCAAGTTGTTGCTGGAAGGCAAGTTTGGTCCCAAAGACATCATCGATGTCAAAGTGGATCCGGTGCGTGCGCCGGGTGAGTTCCAGTTCAGCCAGGGCACGGCCTGACCTTGTTGTCGTTGCATCAGAGGGCACGCACCTCAGTGCGTGTTCTGCACGCCATGAGGTAGGGGAGTCGGTCGGGTGACAAGGGCGCGCAGGCGCCCGCGCATAATGGGGCCTGTTGAACACTTTGAACAGCGCAACCCATGACTGCACGCGAACAAATGGCCGGCCACCTGTTGGTCGAATGTCTGGTGGAACAGGGCGTCACGCACGCCTTCGGGGTGCCGGGTGAAAGTTATCTGGCGGTGCTGGATGGCTTTCATGCCTACCGCGACCGCATCCAGTTCATCATCAACCGGCAAGAGGGTGGGGCGGCCTACATGGCCGAGGCCCACGGCAAGCTCACCGGTCGTCCCGGTGTGTGCATGGTCACGCGGGGGCCAGGGGCCACCAATGCGTCTGTTGGGGTGCACACGGCTTTTCAAGACAGCACGCCCATGGTGTTGCTGGTGGGGGACGTGGCGTCTGATTGCCGCGACCGTGAAGGCTTTCAGGAGCTGGACTACGGCACCTTCTTTGGCCCCAACACGCGCGGCATGGCCAAGCGGGTGGAGCGCATCGATGACCCCGAACGCATCCCCGAGTACGTGGCCCGTGCCTTTGCAACGGCCATGAATGGCCGCCCGGGGCCTGCCGTGCTGGTGTTGCCGGAGGACATGCTGGTCAAGACCGTGAGCGCTCGTCCGTTGCCACGCGTGGAGGCCGTGCAGGCGGCGCCGTTGCCTGCGGATGTCGAGCGTTTGCGCCAGATGCTGCTGGCCGCACGCAAGCCTTTCCTCATGGTGGGCGGTCCCGGGTGGACCCCCGAATCCGCACAAGCCTTGCAGCGTTTTGCTGAGCAGTGGAAATTGCCCGTGGGCAACGCCTTCCGCTTTCAAGACACGTTTGACAACCTGCATCCGCAGTACGCAGGTGATGTGGGCATTGGTTTGAACCCCAAGCTGGCACAACGCCTGCAAGACAGCGATCTGTTGATCGTGCTGGGCCCGCGTTTGGGCGAGATGACCACAGGGGGCTACACCATGCTCAAGCCGCCGCGCTTGCCGCAGACACTGGTGCATATCCACCCAAGTGCTGAAGAACTCAACCGTGTGTATCAGGCAGATCTGGCCATGCTGGCCACGCTGGGGGCAGCGGCCAGTGCGCTGGCCGCCATGCCTGTACCGGCCGATGTGCCTTGGGCCGACTGGACGGCGCGGGCCAACGCCGACTATGTGGCCAACCTGGCGCCGCAATCCCTGCCAGGGGACATCGACATGGCCGCCGTCATCGACGTGGTCAACCGCTTGCTGCCTGCGGATGCGGTCATCACCAATGGCGCGGGCAACTTCGCCAGCTGGGTGCATCGCTTCCATCGCTACCATGGCTGGGCGCGTGGGCATAAGACTCAACTGGCCCCCACCAATGGCTCCATGGGCTATGGCGTGCCGGCTGGCATTGCAGCCAACCTCACCACGGGGCGCACCGCTTTCACCATTGCCGGTGATGGCGATTTCCTCATGAACGGTCAAGAGCTGGCCACCGCCATGCAGTACGGTGGGCGCAGCATCATCGTGCTGCTCAATAATGGCATGTACGGCACCATCCGCATGCACCAGGAGCGCGAGTTCCCCACGCATGAAAGCGGGTCACACTTGAGCAACCCCGATTTCGTGGCGCTGGCCAAAGCCTATGGATACGAGGGTGCACGTGTGACGCGAACGGCGGAATTCGAACCCGCGATGCGCGCCGCCTTGGCCAGCAAGACCGGGACCGTGATCGAGATCATGCTGGATCAGGAGGTGATCACCACCCGAGCCACTTTGTCGTCGATTCGGGATGCGGCCATCCAGCGCTTGAAAGTTTGAGCGCGCCTTCGCGCTCAGTTTCTGGTGGCTGACCACAAAGTTAAAAGCCATCTGACACCTTGTGGGTGCAGATGGCTTTTGTTCAAGCGCCCGGTGTCAGGCGCAACCCATGGGGTTCAGCTCAGTGGAACTGCTCTTCCTCGGTGGAGCCGGTCAGCGCCTTGACGCTGGACTGGCCGCCCTGGATCACGGTGGTCACGTCGTCGAAGTAACCCGCGCCCACTTCTTGCTGGTGCGACACGAAGGTGTAGCCCTTCTCGCGTGCTGCAAACTCGGGCTCTTGCACCATGTTGACGTAGTGCTTCATGCCTTCGCCACGTGCGTAAGCGTGGGCAAACTGGAAGCTGTTGTACCAGTTGACGTGAATGCCAGCCAGCGTGATGAACTGATACTTGTAGCCCAGTGCAGATAGCTCGTCCTGGAATGCGGCAATGGTCTTGTCGTCCAGGTTCTTCTTCCAGTTGAAAGAGGGCGAGCAGTTGTAGGACAGCAGCTTGCCGGGGTGCTTGGCGTGCACAGCCTGGGCGAACTCCCGGGCAAAGCCCAGGTCAGGCGTGCCGGTTTCGCACCACACCAGGTCGGCGTAGGCGGCGTAGGCCACGCCACGGCTGATGGCTTGCTCCAGGCCGTTCTTGACGCGGTAGAACCCTTCCGGGGTGCGCTCGCCGGTCAGGAAGGGCTTGTCGTTGGCGTCGTGGTCGCTGGTCAGCAGGTTGGCAGCTTCAGCATCCGTGCGGGCCAGCACGATGGTGGATACGCCCATGACGTCAGCCGCGAAACGTGCAGCGATCAGCTTCTCGCAGGCTTCTTGTGTGGGCACCAGCACCTTGCCACCCATGTGGCCGCACTTCTTCACGGCCGCCAGTTGGTCTTCGAAGTGAACGCCAGCGGCACCGGCGGCGATCATGTTCTTCATGAGTTCGAAGGCGTTGAGCACGCCGCCGAAACCGGCTTCCGCATCGGCCACGATGGGCAGGAAGAAATCGGTGTAGTCCTTGCTGCCCGGCTCGATGCCACGGCCCCACTGGATTTCATCGGCGCGCTTGAAGGTGTTGTTGATGCGACGCACCATGGTGGGCACCGAGTCATACGCGTAGAGCGACTGGTCGGGGTACATGGTTTCAGACGTGTTGCCGTCGGCTGCGACTTGCCAGCCCGAGAGGTAAACCGCTTCGAGACCCGCTTTGGCTTGTTGCATGGCCTGCCCGGCGGAAATGGCGCCAAAGGAATTGACGTAGCCCTTTTTCGCTTCGCCGTTGATCAGGCGCCACAGCTTGTCGGCACCGCGCTTGGCCAGGGTGTGCTCGATGTGCAGGCTGCCACGCAGACGCACCACATCGGCCGCGCTGTAACCGCGCTTGACGCCCTTCCAGCGAGGATTGTTGGCCCAGTCTTTTTCGAGGGCGGCGATTTGCTGTTCGCGGCTGAGTTGTTCAATGATGTTTTGCGGCATGAGATCACTCCTTGAGGTTGAAGATCGGTTGAATCTTTGAAAACATTTTCTAGATCCAGTGAATGCAGTGT
>VEQI01000342.1 GCA_018883305.1 Limnohabitans sp.
GGCTGAAACCGTCCCCTATTTCATGGTGACCAACCTGGCGCGCACGCTCAATGAACTCAAGGAGCGTTCGATCTGGATCGTTGGCACCAGTGACGACGCACCGCAGACTTTGTATCAAGCCGATCTGAAGGGGCCTACGGCTTTGGTACTGGGTGCCGAAGGCAAGGGCATGAGACAACTCACTCGCAAGACCTGCGATGCCCTGGTCAGTCTGCCCATGAAGGGGGCCGTGGAGAGTTTGAACGTGTCCGTGGCCAGTGGTATTTGTCTCTACGAGGCAATGCGCCAACGCGGTTGACAAGGCTCAGGTCGGATCTCGCCGATCAGACCCAACCCATCACGCCCAGGCCGGCACCAATGGCCAGCAGCCACAGCAGATGCACACGCGTACGCCACACCACCAGGGCGGTGATGAAGGTGACCAGCCACACGGGCCAATCGCGTTCCAGATTGTCATGATGACTATTCATCAGCCAGCCTGTGGACATCATCAGGGCAATCACCAGGGGCGCCATGCCCGCCTTGAACGCACGCACAGCACGTAAGTCACGGTTGCGGTGCGCCCAGCGCGTGATGAGAAATGTGGTGATAGAGGAGGGCAGCAGCACGCTGGTCAAGCACACGCATGCGCCCATCACGGCCCAGCCCAGTGCCCAGGGACCACCCACGCCCAGTCCGAAGTTCCAGCCCATGAGCGCCACAAACAACACATTGGGTCCTGGCGCGGCTTGTGCCAGCGTGATGGAAGAATTGAAGGCGCTTTCACTCAGCCAGCCTTGCTGCGTGACCAGATAACGATGCATTTCCGGAATGGTGGCAATGGCACCGCCCACGGCCAGCATGGAGAGCATCATGAAATGCAGACAGACGTTCACCCAGTCCATCAGGCTCATGGCTGTTGCTCCTGACGCCCCAGCTGAATCCAGGCCCAGACACAGGCGCCTCCACCCAACACCAGCAGCGACACGGCCAGCGGCACACGCAGCAAGGCCACCACGACGAAGCTGATGGCCACCCAGGCCAAGCCCAGTGTGTGCCCGATGGGGTTTTTACGCAGAGCCGGAATGAGCTTAAGACCGGTGGCGATGATCAGGCCTGCCACCACAGCCCCCATGCCCTTGAGCGCGGCCTGAATGGCCGGAATGTGCTCCACCTGTCCGTACAGCACCACCAGCAACAGGACCAGAATGAACGGCACCAGCAGCAAGCCTGCCGAGGCCACCAGCGCACCACTCAGTCCAAAGTAGCGATTGCCCATGATGATTCCCAGGTTCACCACATTGGGTCCTGGCAAGATCTGGGAGACCGACCAATCTTCCAGAAACTCTTCGGGGGTCAGCCACTGGTGGCGTTCCACCAGTTCACGTTGCACCACGGCCAGAACACCGCCAAAGCCTTGCAGGGCCATCCAGGTGAAGGCCAGAAACAGTTCTGTGCGCGTGCGCGGTCGGGGGCGAAGGGTTTCAGTCATGCAGGAGTTACACCGTCATGCCGCCGGAAACTTCAATGACGGCGCCGTTGATGTAGGCCGCTTCGTCGCTGGCCAGGAAGGCATAGACATTGGCAATGTCCTCGGGCTGGCCCAGGCGCTTGAGAGGGACGCGGTCGATCATTTCCTGCATCACCTTGTCGGGGATGGTGGAGAGAATGGGGGTGCTCACAAAGCCCGGCGCCACGGCATTGACACGCACGCCCTTGGGCCCGAGTTCACGGCTCCAGGTCTTGGTGAACCCGATGACGCCGAACTTGCTGGCCGCATAGTTGGTCTGCCCGAAGTTTCCATAAATGCCGACCACCGAGGAGGCATTCAGGATGACACCGCTTCCCTGGGCCACCATGGTGTCACAGACGGCTTGCGCGCAATGAAAGACGCCACGCAGGTTGACATCGATGACGCGGTCAAACTGTTCCAGTGTCATTTTTTGCAAGCGTGCATCCTGGGTGATGCCCGCGTTATTGACCAGCACATCGATGCGGCCAAAGCGCGCCTTGACCTGTTGGACCATGCCGTCAACCATCTCGCGCTGCGTCACATCGACCACGAGACCGAAGGCCTGAGCCCCCTCGGCCTGACAGGCTGCAACGGCTTGATCCACGGCAGCCTGGCGAACATCGCAGACCACCACTTGTGCGCCTTCACGTGCAAACTTGAGTGCCGTGGCCAGGCCAATGCCTTGTGCGGCACCGGTGATGATGGCGACCTTGCCAGCCAGTCGTTGTGAGGAAGACATGCCGAGATCCTAAGAGGTGAGTGTGTACGAAATGTGTGCGCCACACCGGCGACATCCCGAGAGGGGCGGATGCGGGGCGTCAAAGTGGCGCACAGTTTAACTGTTGAAGACCGCTGGCCAGCCCTGTCGGTGTCAGGGGTGTGTGGCTGTGTCCCTGCAGATCCGGAGGGGCCCCCTTACACTTGGGGTCTGCATGAACGCCCCCGTCGACGTTTCCTTCTTCCCTCGCCAGGCTACCTCCCTCTTGCGATACCGCAAGTACTGGGCGGCCCGCTTTGGCACGGCCCCGTTTTTGCCCATGAGCCGGGCCGAGATGGAGCAACTGGGCTGGGACAGTTGCGACATCATTTTGGTCACCGGGGATGCCTATGTGGACCATCCCAGTTTTGGCATGGCCATCATAGGCCGTCTGCTGGAAATGCAAGGCTTTCGGGTGGGCATCATTGCGCAGCCCGACTGGCAAAGTGCCGAACCATTCAAAGCCCTGGGCAAGCCCAATCTGTTCTGGGGCGTGACGGCAGGCAACATGGATTCCATGATCAACCGCTATACGGCCGATCGCAAGATTCGCTCGGATGATGCCTATACGCCCGGTAACGTGGCCGGCAAGCGGCCTGATCGTGCCACCCTGGTGTACAGCCAGCGCTGTCGAGAGGCTTACCCCGAGGTGCCCATCGTGCTGGGCGGCATCGAGGCCTCGTTGCGGCGCATTGCGCATTACGACTATTGGTCCGACAAGGTCCGTCGATCTGTGGTGATCGACAGCAAGTGTGACCTGCTGCTGTATGGCAACGCCGAGCGTGCCCTGGTGGAAATTGCCCACCGACTGGCCGCCCGCGAGCCTGTGCAATCCATCACGGATGTGCGTGGCACGGCCTATGTGGTCAAAGGCACGCCCGAGGACTGGTTTGAAATTGATTCCACCTCGGTGGACACGCCCGGTCCGGTGGAGTCACACGTCAACCCCTATCAAATGGTGTCCGAGCAGGCGCAGTCGCGTGGCGTGTCCTGTGAAGGGCCGGACGCACCACCCTCTGCGCCCATTGAGCAACCCCTGGCTTTTGTGCCGCCGGATAGCTGGCGTGGCAAGGGGCAACACAAACTGCCCCCGCGTGAGCGCTCCGTGATCCGCCTGCCCAGTTATGAGCAGGTCAAATCGGACCCGGTGCTCTATGCCCATGCCAGTCGGGTGCTGCACCTGGAGACCAATCCCGGCAACGCCCGCGCTTTGGTGCAGGCGCATGGAGAAGGGCATTTGGCGCGTGATGTCTGGATCAACCCGCCGCCCATTCCGCTCACCACCGCCGAGATGGACGCGGTGTTCGATTTGCCCTATGCCCGCAGTCCGCATCCGGCCTATGC
>VEQI01000343.1 GCA_018883305.1 Limnohabitans sp.
CGCCTGCACTTGTCCGACGAAGATGTTCGACGCCTCACCCAGGAAGCTCGAGATGCCTTTGAAAACAAGCAGCGCGAGGAACGCCTGCTGACCACGGCCGTGGTGCTGGACCCCAAGCAACACCCAGAACTGGCCTACCATCAATTGCGCTTGCTGGTGTCGCAACTCGATTTACTGGCGACGGCAGCCGGCACGGATGTCCTGGCGCAGCATATTGATCCTCATGATCCACACGCCGCCCAGGTCCAGCGCGTGTTGCAAGCGCTCAAGGCGTCTGACGCTGCGCCTAGTTGACTGCGCGTGCCACCAACCCGGTGTTAAGCTTTCTCCCGAATTGCATCAGGGAGACACCATGAAGCGTCGTGATCTTGTCGCCTGGCTCAGCGCCGGGTCCACCGGCCTGGCTGCCTGGCCGCTAAGCAGCTTGGCTCAGAACACCGGTTATCCGGATCGTCCCGTCAAGCTCATCGTGCCGTATCCGCCCGGCGCCTCGGCAGACGCCATGGCCCGACTGGCCGCCCAGAAAATGGCCGGCCCGCTGGGACAACCGGTAGTGGTGGACAACCGCAGCGGTGCCAGTGGCAACATTGGATCCGAAGCCACGGCCAAGTCACCCGCCGACGGCTACACCTTCATGCTGGGCACCGATGCCACCCACGCCTCCAACATTCATCTGGCGGTCAACCCCACATTTCATCCGGTGCGTGATTTCACACCGCTCAGCCTGGCGGCGCTCAACCCCATCGTGCTGGTGGTGCATCCATCCATGCCGGCCAAGACCTTGTCAGAACTGGTGGCCTATGTGAAGGCCAATCCGCAACAAGGCGGCTTTGGTTCATCGGGCAGTGGTTCGCCCCATCATCTGGCGGGTGAACTGCTCAAGCAACGCACGGGCGCGCCCTTGGTGCATGTGCCCTACCGGGGCGGTGCACCCGCCCTCAACGATGTGCTGGGCGGTCAATTGCCCATGTTGTTTGCCAGCCTCATCACCGTGATGCAGCACGTTCAGAGCGGACGTCTGCGCGCGCTGGCCGTCACCTCACTGCAGCGCTTTGATGCCCTGCCCCAGGTGCCCACCGTGGCTGAAACGCTGGAGGGCTTCGAGATGAATTCCTGGTTGGCCTTCTTTGCACCGGCCCGCTTGCCAGAGGCGATCGCCCGGCGCTTGAGCGATGAACTGGCCGCTGCGGTCCGTGACCCGGAGGTGCGTGCCAAGCTGCGTGATGGAGGCCTGGTGCCCGTGGGCAGCAGCGCCGCCGAACTGGCGGACACGGTGCGCCGCGATGTCGAGCAGCGCGGACGCCTGATGCGCGCGGCCAACATCAAACCCGAATGATGGCCCCTCCACTTTTTTACTTTGAATTGACATGACTGCCACTGACGCCACCACCCCTGTTTCGATGTCCCTGACCGAGGACTACACCGAGATCCGCGAAAGCGTTCGCCGCATCTGCGCCGATTACCCCGGCAGCTATTGGCGCGAACTGGATGAGCGAGAAGCCTACCCTTCCGAATTCGTCAAAGCCATGACCGAGGCAGGTTTTTTGTCCGCCCTCATCCCCGAGGAATACGGCGGTGCAGGCCTGCCTTTGCGCGCAGCCTGTGTCATCCTGGAGGAGATTCACGCCAGCGGCGGCAATGCGTCGGCCACTCATGCGCAGATGTACACCATGGGAACCGTGCTGCGTCATGGCAGCCCCGAGCAAAAGCAACGTTACTTGCCCAAGATCGCCTCCGGAGAATTGCGTTTGCAGGCCTTTGGCGTGACCGAACCCACCACCGGCACCGACACCACCAAACTCAAGACGCGCGCCGTGCGTGACGGGGACCACTATGTCATCAACGGCCAGAAGATCTGGACCTCACGCGCGCTGTACTCCGACTTGATGCTCTTGCTGGCGCGTACCACCCCGCTGGAACAAGTCACCAAAAAAACCGACGGTCTGTCCGTGTTCCTGGTGGACATGCGCCAGGCGGTGGGACACGGCATGACCATCCGCCCCATCAAGGACATGATCAACCACAACACCACGGAGGTGTTCTTTGACAACCTGCGCATTCCGGCCGACAGCCTGATTGGTCAGGAGGGCAAAGGACTACGCTACATCATGGACGGCATGAACGCCGAGCGCATTCTGGTGTCCCATGAATCCCTGGGTGACGCCAAGTGGTTCATCAAGACGGCGGTCAATTACGCCAACGATCGCCGCGTCTTTGATCGCCCCATTGGCCAGAACCAGGGCATTCAGTTCCCGATTGCAAAGGCTTACGCGCAAACGCAAGCCGCCGAACTCATGCTGCGCAAGGCGGCCGCCATGTTTGAAGCCGGTCAACCCTGCGGCGAATTTGCCAACCTCTCCAAACTGCTCAGTGCAGAAGCGGCCTGGGAAGCGGGTGAGGCCTGCATGCAAACGCATGGCGGCTTTGCCTACGCTCGTGAGTACGACGTGGAACGCAAGTGGCGTGAGGCCCGTGTGCAGCGCACGGCACCGATCTCCACCAACATGATTCTGTCTTACCTGGGTGAGCACGTGCTGGGGTTGCCGCGCTCCTATTGATCTGGCCATGCGCCATGGGCATGTCACAGCTTCAGAGCATGACCATGCCACCGTCGATCATCAAGGACTGACCGGTCACGCTGCGTGACTCCTCCGAGCCCAGGTAAACCGCCAGCGCAGCCACCTCTTGTGGCTCCACGATGCGCCCCAGCGGCACACGGGCCAGCATGCTGGACACAAAGGCTTCGGTGCTCACGCCACCGCTGCGAGCGGCCTCGTCCTTGAGCGTCTCCACCATGTCGGTCTGAACAAAGCCGGGACAGATGGCGTTCACCCGCACTTGATGCGGGGAGGCCTCCAGGGCCACACAGCGGGTGAGCCCCACCACGGCATGCTTGCTGGTGTTGTACGCGCTTTGATTGCGCGAGCCCCACTTGCCGGCGGTGGATGCCACATTGATGATGCTGCCGCGGCGACGCGCCTGCATGTCGGGCAGACAAGCCTGCATGAAGTGCAACACGCCAAAGAGGTTCACGTCCAGCAGGTCTTGAAAATCCTGATCGCTGTAATCCAGGAACGGTTTGGCGCGGTACACCCCCGCGTTGTTGACCAACACGTCGATGTGGCCCCATTGATCGCGCACACGCTGGGCAGCATCCACGCAGGCTTGGCGGTCGCGCACATCCACGGCCAAACACATCATGCGTTCGGCAGGCACACCCCACGTTTGCTGCAAGGCTTGCAGTTTGGCGGCATCGGTGGCCACCAAGGCCACCCGCGCGCCTTCACGAAGATAAGCCTCGGCGATGGCTTTGCCAATGCCACGGCTGGCACCGGTGATGAGGGCCACTTGGTTGTCTAGACGTGCGGACATGAAGTTCTCCTGAAGCTATTTCTGAGGTGCGTGCATGGCATCGTTGACTTCAGGCCAGCAACTGCGCAATGGCCTCTGCCAATTCCGGCTTTTGCGTCAGCCCGAAACCCGGCGCATCACTGGGCAAGACGGTGGAGCCCTCCACCCGACAGGCAGGCGAGTAGCCTCCAAACGGCTGGAACACACCGGGATAGGACTCACAACCACCCAAA
>VEQI01000344.1 GCA_018883305.1 Limnohabitans sp.
GTATAGATGTCAGCCAGATAGCTGGACAAGGGGTCGGCGGATTTTTCGCCCAGGGCCCAGGCCACGGTGGGTGCCACGGGGCCGACGATCACATCGCACTGCGTGAAGGCCTGCTGGAAATCGTTGGCAATCATGCGGCGGATTTTTTGCGCCTGCAGGTAATAAGCGTCGTAGTAGCCATGCGAGAGCACATAGGTGCCGATCATGATGCGGCGTTGCACTTCCTCACCAAAGCCCTCGCTGCGGGTGCGTCGGTACATGTCCAGCAAGTCCACCGGGTCGGCGGCGCGGTGACCGAATTTCACACCGTCAAAGCGGCTCAGATTGCTGGAGGCCTCGGCCGGTGCCAGGATGTAATACACCGGGATCGAGAGTTCGGTGCGCGGCAATTGCACCGGCACCACCACGGCGCCCAGTCGCTTCAGCTCGGCCAGTGCCTGATCAATGGCGGCGCGTACATCGTCGGCCAGGCCTTGACCCCAGAACTGTTCAGGCAGGCCAATGCGAAGTCCTTGCAGCGAATCATTCAACCGCAGGCTGAAATCCTCGGCAGGTACGTCCAGCGAAGTGGAGTCGCGGTCCAGGTCAGGACCGCACATGGCCGACAGCAGCAAGGCGCAGTCTTCGGCGCTGCGTGCCATCGGCCCGGCCTGGTCCAGGCTGGAGGCGTAGGCAATCATGCCATAGCGGGAGGCGCGGCCATACGTGGGCTTGATGCCGGTGATGCCACAAAAACTGGCGGGTTGACGGATCGAGCCACCGGTGTCCGTGCCCGTGGCCGCAGGGGTCAGGGCAGCGGCCACCGCGGCGGCGCTGCCGCCCGAGGAGCCACCGGGGACGCGTTGCAGATCCCAGGGGTTGCGAGACACGCCAAAGGCGGAGTTCTCGTTCGCCGAACCCATGGCAAATTCGTCGCAATTGAGCTTGCCCAGCGTCACCATGCCGGCTTGTGCCAGACGGGTCACCACGGTGGCGTCAAACGGCGAGCGGTAGCCTTCCAGCATGCGCGAGCCCGCGGTGGTGGGAAAGTCACGGGTGACAAAAATGTCCTTGTGGGCCACCGGCACCCCTTCCAGGGCGCCAGCTTGACCACCATCCAGACGGGCCTGCGCAGCGTGCGCCTGGGCAAGGGTGACTTCAGGGTCCAGCGCCAGGTAGGCGCCCGTGCCCGTGCTGTCGGCGCCCGCCAGGTGTCCGGCGGCGCGTTGCAAAAAATGCTCGGCGGTCTCCACCGCACCCAGGCGGCGATCGCGCAGTTGTCGGGCCATCTCGGCCAGGCTCAGGTCGTGCAGATCACTCATGATTTATTCAATCACCCGGGGCACCAGGAACAGGCCGCGCTCCACGGCTGGGGCGCTGCGTTGATTGGCTTCGCGGTTGTTGGGTTCGCTGGCCACGTCCTCGCGCAGCCGCAAGGCGATGTCTTGCATGGCCGCTACGGGGTGCGCCAGTGGCTCCAAACCCTGGGTGTCCACGGCACGCATCTGTTCGACCAGGTCAAAGAAGTCGTTGATTTGAGCGAGCATGCGCTCACTTTTCTCTGGAGTGAGAGATAGCCGGGCCAGTGAGGCGATGCGGCGGATGTCATCGGATTGCAAGGACATGGTAGTGAAGCCCTCAAAACAAGGGAAATACCCCTTGAATCAACGGCTTGGAGACTGTTGATCGGGTATTATCTCGCCTTTGCCCCGCCGCATCGGGGCTATGCCATTTGACGGGGCGAGCGGCCTGCTGAGCGCTACCTGCCGTCGCCCCCCGTGAACGATCGATGCCGGACCCCGCCACTGCCTATCGCGCGAGGTCCTGAGAGGACTGTATGTTTGGAGCATTTCGTCGGTATTTCTCCACCGACCTGGCCATTGACCTGGGCACTGCCAACACCCTGATCTACGTACGGGGCAAGGGTATCTTGCTCGACGAACCCTCGGTGGTGTCCATTCGCCATGAAGGCGGGCCTCAAGGCAAGAAAACCATTCAAGCCGTGGGCCATGAAGCCAAGGCCATGCTGGGCAAGGTGCCGGGCAACATTGAGGCCATCCGCCCGATGAAAGACGGCGTGATTGCAGATTTCACCGTCACCGAGCAGATGCTCAAGCAGTTCATCCGCATGGTGCATCCGCGCTCGGTCCTCAAGCCCAGCCCGCGCATCATCATCTGTGTTCCTTGCGGCTCTACCCAAGTGGAGCGACGCGCCATTCGCGAGTCCGCATTGGGTGCGGGCGCCTCCGAGGTCTACCTGATCGAAGAGCCGATGGCCGCAGCCATCGGTGCCGGACTGCCGGTGAGCGACGCCAGTGGCTCCATGGTGGTGGACATCGGCGGCGGCACCACGGAAGTGGGCGTGATCTCGCTGGGCGGCATGGTCTACAAGGGCAGTGTGCGCGTGGGTGGCGACAAATTCGACGAAGCCATCATCAACTACATCCGCCGCAACTACGGCATGTTGATTGGCGAGCCCACGGCCGAGGCCATCAAGAAAAGCATTGGTTCGGCTTTCCCCGGCTCGGAAGTCAAGGAGATGGAAGTCAAGGGGCGCAACCTGTCCGAAGGGGTGCCGCGCTCGTTCACGATTTCTTCCAACGAAATCCTGGAGGCCCTGACCGATCCGCTCAACAACATCGTGTCAGCCGTCAAGAACGCGCTGGAGCAAACGCCGCCAGAACTGGGCGCTGACATCGCCGAGCGCGGCATGATGCTCACCGGCGGTGGCGCCCTGCTGCGCGACCTCGACCGCCTGCTGGCCGAGGAAACCGGTCTGCCGGTGCTGGTGGCCGAAGATCCGCTGACCTGCGTGGTGCGCGGCTGCGGGCTGGCCCTGGAGCGCATGGAGCGCCTGGGCGCGATCTTCACCAGCGAGTAAGCGGCTGGCCCCGCACGCCGGTGGCTGTTGCATGACGTCCTGTGTCTGACCGTCGACTCTGAACCGTCTCGCCAACCATGCCCCTGGGAACCCTAGATCGCTCACCTCCCCCGTTTTTCAAACAGGGGCCGTCAGCGCTGACCAAATTGATTTTTTTTGGCGCCCTGGGCTTGCTGCTCATGGTGGCGGATGTGCGCTGGCACGTTACCCAACCCTTGCGATCTGCCCTCTCGGTGGTGTTGTACCCGGTGCAGTGGCTGGCCATGCGTCCGGTGGTCTGGGGCGGTGCGCTGGCCGACTCGGTGGAGTTGCGAGACCAGGCCCAGCGCAATGAACAGGCGGCCTTGGCCGAGTTGCGCCAGCAAACGGTGCGAGCCATGCAAGTCGAGCAACTGGTCCTGGAAAATCAACAACTGCGCGATTTGCTGCAACTGCGCGAGCGTCAACACTCAAACAGCCGGGCCGCCGAAGTTCTCTATGAAGCCGCGGACCCTTACACCCGAAAACTGATTCTGGACAAAGGCAGTGCGCAAGGGGTGACCCTGAGCTCACCGGTCATTGACGAACGCGGTGTCCTGGGGCAAGTCACCCTGTTGTTCCCCTTGCTCAGCGAGGTGACCTTGCTCACCGACCGGTATCAGACGATTCCTGTTCTGAACACGCGTACCAGTGTCCGTGGCGTGGTGTATGGTGAATCGCAGCGCGCTCCCATGCTGGAGC
>VEQI01000345.1 GCA_018883305.1 Limnohabitans sp.
GGACAGGCCCGCTTCCTGCAGGATTTGCACCGTGTGCTCACCCAGGTGCGGCGCGGGTATCCAGTCCTCACGTGAACCCACGGAAATGTGGTTGGCCTGACGCACGTCCAGAATGCGTCCTTCGGTGGGGTGTTCACGCTCGACCAGCAGTCCCACTTGCTTCAAGTGCGGATCCTCCATGAGCGAATCCAGCGTGTTGTAAGGGGCGGCGGGAATGTCGTGCTCGCGGCAAACCTGAAGCCAGAATGCGGTGGGTTGCTTCTTCAAAGCTTCGTCGCGCAAGCGGTAAAACGCATGGACGTTGGCGAAGCGGGCCGCCACATCGCAAAAGCGGGGGTCATCCTTCAAATGGCTCAGCCCCATGGCGTCCAGCAGGGGAAAGACCTGCGGGTTGGTGTTGGCGGAGATGCAGATGTAGCCATCCTGAGTGGGAGAGGGCGCGTAGTACGGATTCACCAAGCGAGGGTCACCAGCTTCACCCAGGGCAGGCTGGTAGGTGCGCAAGTACAAGTGCTCGCACAACACTTGCGTGGCCATGTTCTCAAACATGGGCACCTCGATGGACACCCCCTCACCGGTACGCTCGCGGTGAAACAAGGCCATGGCAATCATCTGCACGGCAATGAGCCCGCTGGTGCGGTCTGCCATCACGTAGGGCACAAAGCGTGGCTCACCAAAGGCCTTGGCATGCAGCCCGGCCACGCCACTCATGCCCTGAATGATGGGGTCATAGGCCGGGGCGTCTGCGTAGGGGCCATCCTGGCCAAAGCCGAACATGCCGCAATAGATGATGCGCGGGTTGATGGCCTTGACCGCTTCATAGTCCAGTCCCAGCCGGGCCATGGAGGCGGGGCGCACGTTCCACGCCAGGATGTCGGCGTCTTTCAGCAAACGCTTCAGGACTGCGTGGCCATCCGGGTGTTTGAGGTCCAGACAGATGGAGCGCTTGTTGCGGTTGAGATGCAGAAACTTGGGCGCCATGCCCGGGGTGTGTCCACGGCCCCCCAGGTGTCGACCCACATCGCCGCCCTGACTTTCAATCTTGATCACCTCGGCACCGTGATCCGCCAGTATCTGGGTGCACAGCGGTCCGATCACCACCGAAGTGAGATCGATCACGCGGATCCCCGCCAACATGCCTTTTGCCATCCAAATCCTCGCCAAAACGCCCATTTTGCGCGAGCGAACGCCGGCTGGCTGTCACCGGTGTGGTTCAGCTGTGCGGGCTGAGCAGGGCCAGACGGGCACCCACTGCAGACAGGAGTTGGCTCACGTCATGGCCCCATTCCAGGGCGGTCAAGGTCAGCACCAGGCTCAAAAGAACGGTCACAAATCCGAATTCCGCTTTTTGTTTCATGAGGAGAACTCTCCGTGAACTGCCATGGGGACAGACTCTATCTAAAGGTCACTATCGGCGATATACCGTTGATCTGGTACACGCCCGAGCGAGCGATTCACAGGCAGAATGAACCATGGCCACAGAATTTCCAGGACTCACCCAGCAGCAAGCCCAACAACGCCTGCTAGAGGATGGTGCCAACGAGTTGACGCAGGCCAGCCACCGCACTTGGTGGGACCGCTGGCTGGATCTGCTGGCCGAGCCCATGATTGCTCTGCTGGTGGCGGCTGCCTTGATCTATATCGTCCTAGGTGATCTGGGTGAAGGCTTGACCCTGGCTGTGTTTGTGCTGGCTGTGGTGGGGCTCACGCTGTATCAAGAAGGAAAGTCGGAAGCCTCTATCGAGGCCTTGCGGGATATGACGCAGCCTTTGGCCAGTGTCAATCGTGACGGTCAGCGGGTGTCCTTGCCGGCGCGCGACGTGGTGGTTGGTGATTTGCTGTTTTTATCAGAGGGTGACCGCATTGCCGCGGATGGTCAGGTGTTGTGGGTGGATAACCTGCAGGTGGACGAGTCCTTGTTGACCGGGGAATCCGTGGCGGTGAACAAGGAGGCCGGCGGTGACGCTGCGTTGTCGCATGTGTATGGCGGCACCCATGTGGTTCGTGGCCAAGCCCTGGTGCGCGTGACCGCCACCGGCGCACGCAGCGAGATCGGCCGTATTGGCACGGCACTCGGGTCGCTGCAAACCGAGCCCACGCCTTTGCATCGCCAGACCGCGCGCCTGGTTCGCATCATCGCCACGGTGGCTTTGGTGCTGTGTCTGACCCTGGTGATCGTGCAGGGCTTGCGCACAGGGGAGTGGTTGTCGGCCTTGCTGGCCGGCATCGCGTTGGCCATGGGCATCTTGCCCGAAGAATATCCGGTGGTGCTGGCGCTCTTTCCCGCGCTGGGTGCGCACCGACTGGCGCGGGAAGGCGTGCTCACGCGCCGACTCAATGCCATTGAAACCCTGGGCGCCACCACGGTGCTGTGCACCGACAAGACCGGCACGCTCACCGAAAACCGCATGCAGGTGGCGTGCCTGGCCATCGGTCCTGCGGATCAGCCGCAGTGGCATGAGATGACGGCGGATTCGACGATGGGCCTGCCGGAATCCTTTCATGACCTGATTGAGCACGCCGTGCTGGCCAGTGCCCCCGATCCCTTCGACCCCATGGAGCAGGCCTTTCATCGATTGGGGCAAGTGGTCTTGAACCACTCACCGCATCAGCATGAGGATTGGACATTGGTGCAAACCTACGCGCTCAGCCCCCAACTGCGCGCGCTGTCGCATGTCTGGCAAACCGCGCGTGGTGACACCCATGTCGTCTCCACCAAGGGCGCGCCTGAAGCCGTGATGAGTTTGTGTCATCTCAATGCCCAGACGCAGGCGCATTGGTCACGCGCAGTGCAACGCATGGCCGGGCAGGGCTTGCGGGTGCTGGCGGTGGCACGCGGGCGAGCCCAGTCGGGACCCTGGCCCGAGAGTGCCCATGATTTTGAGATGGCGTGGGTGGGCTTGGTGGGCTTGCGTGACCCGTTGCGCGCGGAAATACCACCTGCCATGCAGCAAGCGCGTGCAGCCGGCATTCGTGTCATCATGATCACGGGCGACTATCCGCTCACGGCACAAGTGATCGCGGATCAGGCGGGTATGCCAGCAGGTCGCACCTTGCTGGGGGATGAGATGGACGCCATGAGCGATGAGGCGCTCCAGGCGACGTTGCGCGACACACGGGTCTGCGCTCGAATTTCGCCACAGCAAAAACTGCGCATCGTGCAGTGCCTCAAGGCCAACGGCGAGATTGTCACCATGACGGGGGACGGCGTGAACGATGCGCCCGCGCTCAAGGCGGCCCATGTGGGCGTGGCCATGGGCGCGCGCGGCACCGACGTGGCGAGGGAGGCAGCGGCGATCGTGCTGGTGGATGACAACTTCGCCTCCATCGTGCGCGCGGTGCGCCAGGGCCGACGCATCTTCGGCAATCTGCGCAAGGCCATGCGCTACATCCTGGCGGTCCATGTGCCGATTGCCGGCATGGCCTTGTTGCCGCTGCTGCTGGGCTGGCCCATCGTGCTGTTTCCCATGCACATTGCCCTGCTGGAGCTGGCCATCGACCCGGCCTGTGCCATGGTGTTCGAAAACGAACCAGCGGAGCAGGATGTCATGCAGCGTCCGCCGCGTGATCCGTCGGAGC
>VEQI01000034.1 GCA_018883305.1 Limnohabitans sp.
TACACTCGCGCCATGAATCCGCTGCTCATGATCGAGGACGATGCGCGTTTGTCCCAAATGGTCGCCGACTACCTGACCCAGTCGGGCTATGCCGTGCTGCAGGCCGGCAATGCACAGCAGGGCCTGGCCCGTTTGCAATCCGACCCGGCGCCCGCCCTGGTCATCCTTGACCTGATGCTACCCGACCTGGACGGGCTGGAAGTGTGCCGTCGCATTCGACAACTTCCCGGGGAAGAGGCCCATACGCCGGTGCTGATGCTGACCGCCAAGGGCGACCCGATGGACCGCATCTTGGGTCTTGAAATCGGTGCTGACGACTACCTCACCAAGCCCTTCGAGCCGCGGGAGCTGCTGGCTCGCATACGTGCTATCCAGCGCCGTCAGGACATGTCCCGGGGCCGGGGCGCCTTGCCACATTCACCGGTAATGCGCTTTGGCACGCTGGAAATCGATCGCGACGCGCGCAGCGTCGCCGTGGCAGGCAAGCACTGCGAACTCACCTCCTATCAGTTTGACCTGCTGACCGTGATGGCAGAACGCGCAGGTCGCGTGCTCACGCGGGAGCAAATCATGGAGGCGGTCCGGGGGCGTGAACTGGAGGCTTTTGACCGCTCCATTGACGTGCATGTGGGCCGCATCCGTGCGGCCATCGAACAAGACGTCAAAGACCCCAAACGGATCCTCACGGTGCGCGGGGTCGGGTACGTGTTTGCCCGCCAGCAACACTGATCGATCATTCTTGACAGGCCGCCAAGCGCCCCTGAATGGGGAACTGGCACCGACATTTTTCAGGAGTCCTCATGCGCAAACCGCTGGGCATGCGACTGCACACCCGTCTGTGGCTGGCCTCGGTCATGGCCTTTGCCATCTTCACGCTGCTGGCCAGCTGGGTGGTGCGACAAACCACTGAACCCCCGCTGCGCGAACTGGTGGTGCGCAACAGCCAGGGCGAGATCATCGGGTCGGGTCAAGCCCGCTTCCGGCCACCCGATGTGCTGCCCGACGAAAACCGTCCGCCACCCCCTCCTGGACTGGAATACATGCCCTACGGCAAATTCGGCCCCGGCCCCGAGTTCCTGGCACACATGGACGATGGCCAAGTGCTGCATGTGCACATGCCGCGTGCCGCCCGCACGTTCTGGACGCGTCCGCCCAACGGGTTTTTATGGTCGCTCTCTCTGGTGGCCTTGGCCATGGCGCTGGCCACCTACCCCATCACTCGCCGACTGACACGTCGACTCGAGGCTTTGCAACAAGGCGTGCAGGCTTGGGGCCAGGGCAACCTGGCCGTTCGGGTACCCGAGCAAGGCAGCGACGAAGTGGCCTTTCTGGCGCGCCAGTTCAACCAAACGGCCGGTCAGATCGAGGCCTTGGTGCAATCGCACAAATCGCTGTTGGCCAATGCCTCGCATGAGCTGCGCACGCCGCTCACGCGCATTCGCATGGGTCTGGAGCTGATGGGCGACCAGCCCTCGCAGACCATGCGCGAACAAATTGCACAAAGCATCAGTGAAGTGGATCAGCTGATCGAGGAAATATTGCTGGCCAGTCGGCTTGACTCCCCCGAGGCTGACTTGGGCAGTGTCGAAACCGTGGACCTGACCGGGCTGGCCACGGAGGAGTCGGTGCGGGTCGGCGCCGATTTGCGCTTGCTGGCCTCGCCCGACGAGTTGCTGGTGGCCGGCTATCCCCGCTTGCTCAGACGCTTGCTGCGAAATTTGCTGGACAACGCCCGCCACTATGGACCGCCTCACAGCGAGCTGGTGATTGAGCTCGAGCGTGTTTCGCCCGAAACGTTGGTGATGCGGGTGAACGATCGAGGGCCTGGCATTCCCACTCCACACCTGGAACAGGTGTTCGCGCCTTTTTTCCGCCTGCCCGGTTCGGCTGAAGGCGGTGTCGGCCTAGGTCTGGCCCTGGTACGCTCGATCGTCAAACGACATGACGGCCGTGTCTGGTGCGAAAACCGTCCTGGGGGTGGCGCCAGCTTTGTGGTGGAGTTGCCGGTTCAGGAAGGGCAAGCCTGAGCCATAGGAAACGGACGAGGGGTCGGATCACCACCTCTCCCCGGCTCAAACCGGTTCAAGCAGGTCATGCCGCTCAGTCGGCCAATGCCTGCAACACCCGATCGGGACGAATGTCGTGCAAGCATCGCAAATGCCCTTGCGGACAGGTGCGCTGAAAACAGGGTGCGCAATCCAGCGGGGGTTTGTACTGCGGGTCCCATTTGAGCCAGATGACGTGCGCGCGCACGCTCAAGGGCGGTGTGTGTTCCGGGCTGGAGGAGCCGAACACCGCGACCTGCGGCACGTCCAGGGCGGCAGCCACGTGCATCAGACCCGAGTCGTTGCTGACCACGCGCCAGGCACTGGCAATCAGGGCAAACGCCTGCGCCAGCGACGTCTGTCCGGCCAGGTTGAGCAAGCGTCCCTGCCGCTTGCCAGGTTGCGCCAGCGCCACGATCTCCTCGCACACCGTGCGCTCCTTGGCCGACCCCAGCAGCACGACATCCTGGCCCAATTGCGCGGCCAGCTCGGCAAAGTGCGTCACTGGCCAGCGCTTGGCCGGTCCGTACTCGGCCCCGGGGGCCATGACCACATGGCCTTGAGCCTGCAAGCCATGGGCTTGCAGGGCTGCTTGCTGCTGATCCGAGGAAACCTGCAAGCGGGGACGCAAGAGGTCATCGGCCCCCATTGCAGGCGAGGGCAGCAGGTCACCCTCGGCCACCGACACGCCCGCCAGCGCCGCATAAAAGTTCACCATGGGCGGGCGATGATCGCGCGGGGGGTTGGTGAGTCGATGGGTCAACAACCCCAGTCGCCACTCGCCCTGATAGCCGATTCGAGTCGGGATGCCCGCCATCCAGGGCAGCAAGGCGCTTTTAAGTGAGTTGGGGCACACATAGGCGCGATCAAAGCGGTCACGCAATGTTTTACCCAGCGCACGACGTTCAGACCACTGCAATGCGCCGTGCTGGAAAGGCAGATCGATCACGTCCGTCAGCCCAGGCATGGCCCGATAGACAGGCGCCACCCAGGGCAGCGCGGCCACGGTGACCCGCTCGCCACGGGCACACAGCCGCGCCATCAAAGGTTCGGTCATGACGGCGTCGCCGATCCATTGCGGGGCGATCACCAGCGAGCGAGGGCCCGCCATGGGGGTAGACAACGCGGTCAGTGGGCGGCGACTTTTTCGCCAGCCTTGAGCTTGTACACCGTGCCACAGTAAGGGCAGCGGGCCTCACCCGTGGTGGCCACGTCCAGGAACACCTTGGGATGGCTGTTCCACAGTGCCATCTGGGCCTGCGGGTTGGGGCAGAACGTGCCACCATGACCATTGAGGTCTTGGGCACGCAGTTCGACGACTTGTGTCATGGCAGGACTCCGAAACGATCAGACCTTGGTCAGCCAGTGCGCGTACTTTGGATTGCGTCCGTTGACGATGTCAAAGAAGGCGTTCTGGAGTTTTTCGGTGATGGGGCCACGCGAGCCGGCACCAATCTCGATGCGGTCGAGTTCACGAATGGGCGTGACTTCCGCGGCGGTACCGGTGAAGAAAGCCTCGTCGGCAATGTAGACCTCGTCACGCGTGATGCGCTTTTGCACGATCTCCAGGCCCAGGTCCTTGGCAATGTGGAACACCGTGTTACGGGTGATGCCATTGAGCGCGCCGGCAGACAGGTCAGGGGTGTAGATCACGCCGTTCTTGACAATGAACACGTTCTCGCCGGCGCCTTCGGAAACAAACCCGCTGGCGTCCAGCAGCAAGGCTTCGTCGTAACCGTCATCCGTGGCTTCCATGTTGGCCAGGATGGAGTTGCTGTAGTTGCTCACTGCCTTGGCCTGCGTCATGGTGATGTTGACGTGGTGACGGGTGTAGCTGGAGGTTTTGACGCGGATGCCGCGCTTGAGGCCCTCTTCGCCAAGGTAAGCACCCCAGGCCCAGGCAGCCACCATGGCGTGAATGGTGTTGCCCTTGGGGGACACACCCAGCTTTTGCGAGCCGATCCACACCAGCGGGCGCAGGTAGCAGCTCTCGAGCTTGTTCTCACGCACGACTTGTTTTTGCGCTTCGTTGAACTGCTCTTGCGAGAACGGGATCTTCATGCGCAAGATCTTGGCGCTGTTGAACAGGCGCTCGGTGTGCTCTTGAAGACGGAAGATGGCCGTGCCGTTGACGGTGTTGTAGGCACGCACACCCTCAAAGGCGCCACAGCCGTAGTGCAGCGTGTGGGTCAGCACGTGGATCTTGGCGTCGCGCCAGTCAACCAGCTGGCCGTCCATCCAGATCTTGCCGTCACGATCAGCCATCGACGGGGGCACTGCGCTCATGGAAATCCTTTCAGGTGAGGGAGAGACGGGCTCGGGTGGAACCAGCCCGCGTCATGCATCGTACAGATATCGAATAAGGGATTTTACGACCCGTCCTGGGCTGTCTCGTCGCCCGGGGGACGGACCAGGGTCCACTCGACCAGTCGCCCCTGCTCGAAACGGCAGGTGACATGGGAGCGCGAGGCATCGGTCCAGCGGTAAATTTCGGGCTCTTCGCCCTGGACCGAACACAGCTCGCCCAGGCTTTTGGTAAGCGCCATGACGTGCATGAGGTTCACACCCGACTTGAGCTTGGCATTGAGCATGACCGCGCTGCCCACAAAACCCACCGGGCGATCCGCCGCGCGCTTGAGCACGTGCACCATGCGATTGAAATGCATCAGGGCCCACATCACCAGGGCCGTCACGGCAAAGGCCACGCCCTGCCAGCCATATGCTTGATACGCCCCAACGATGCCCAGCAAGGCGGCGATCGGGATCATCCATTTGGAGAAATTCATGGGGGAGATTGTCGCGCAGGCTTGGGCCCGCGGCGAATCCGTCATCGCAGGTCGATTCAGTCGAGTTCGCGCACCCGCGCGATGGCCTCGTCGATCCGCTCGATAGGCCACAAGGTGAGCCCCTCGATGGGCTTCTTGGGCATGTTGGCCTTGGGCACCAGCGCCACCGAAAACCCCAGCTTGGCCGCCTCACGCAAACGCTCCTGGCCGCGAGGTGCAGGACGCACCTCACCGGCCAGCCCCACCTCGCCAAAGGCGATGAATCCCTGCGGCAAGGCCCGCCCGCGCAGGCTGCTTTGAATGGCCAGCAGCACCGCCAGATCGGCCGCCGGCTCACTGATGCGCACCCCACCCACCGCATTGACGAACACGTCTTGGTCCATGCATGCCACACCGGCATGTCGGTGCAGCACGGCCAGCAGCATGGCCAACCGGTCGCGCTCCAGCCCCACCGACAGACGCCGGGGGCTGGGACCCCCACTGTCCACCAAGGCTTGCACTTCCACCAGCAAGGGACGGGTGCCCTCCAGCGTGACCAGCACACAACTGCCGGGCACCGGTTCGGCGTGCTGGCTGAGAAAAATCGCACTGGGGTTGCTCACCCCGCGCAGACCTTTGTCGGTCATGGCAAAGACGCCAATTTCGTTGACAGCGCCAAAGCGGTTCTTGATGGCGCGCACCAGCCGGTAGCTGGAATGGGTGTCGCCTTCAAAGTACAGCACGGTGTCGACCATGTGTTCCAGCACGCGCGGCCCCGCCAGCGCGCCCTCCTTGGTCACATGCCCCACCAGCACGACTGTGACGCCCCTGGCCTTGGCCATGCGGGTGAGGTGTGCAGCACATTCGCGCACTTGCGCCACCGAACCCGGTGCGCTGGTGAGTTGCTCGGTGTATACGGTTTGGATCGAGTCCATCACCAGCACGGCGGGTTGAAGCTTGTCCACCGTGGCCAGAATGGTCTCCAGCTGGGTTTCGGCCAGCACCTGTACCTGGCTTTGCGTGAGCCCCAGTCGCTGTGAACGCAGGGCCACCTGAGCCCCCGACTCCTCACCCGTGACGTACAAGGTGGGATGCCCGCTGCGCTGCAAGCCATCCAGCGCCTGCAACAACAAGGTGGATTTGCCAATGCCCGGGTCCCCGCCGATCAGCACCACGGCCCCCGCCACGATGCCGCCACCCAGCACGCGGTCCAGCTCCTCCTGACCGGTGGGGGTGCGGGCCACGTCTGCCGCCTCGATGTCAGCCAGCACGGCCACGGCCGAACTGGGTGCCAGGGCTGCCATGGCGCTGAAGCGGTGCTTGCCGCTGCCCGGTGCGGCCTGCGTGGACTCCACCAGGGTGTTCCACTCACCGCATTGCGGGCATCGACCCAGCCAGCGCGGCGTGCTGCCGCCACAAGCGGAACAGGTATAGAGGGTTTTGTCCTTGGCCATGCCGCATGATACTGGATATATCAACAGCTTCTGCGGGCTATTTCATCATGGGCTTGCCTTGGCCGGCAGGCCTGGAACAATCCCTCTTGACAAACATTTAACAAGTTAAATAATTGCGCATGGCCCATTCCTTCACCCATCGCAATTTGCCCCGGCTGCTCTTGCAAGCCCGCGAGGCCGTGATGGTCCACACACGTCCCAGCCTGCGCCAGCAAGCCCTGAGCGACCAGCAATGGCGTGTGCTGCGGGTGCTGGGTGAGGACCACAGCCAGGGCGGTCAGGGCGTTGAAACCGGGCGCGTGGCCCGTGAGGCCTATTTGCTGGGCCCCAGCCTGACCGGCGTGCTCTCGCGCATGGAGCGCGATGGCCTCATCACCCGCGAACGCGACCCCCAGGACCAGCGCCGCAGTGTGGTCCGTCCCACCGCACAAGGTCTGCGCCTGGTCGACACACTGTCTCGCACCATCGAGGCCCACTACGTCTGGCTGGAACAGTCCCTGGGCAAAGCCAAGCTGGCCCAGTTGTATGGACTGCTGGATGAATTGATTCAACTGGAGGGGCCTGTCAGCGCCACGGCCGCCCCCACGCCCCCCTCTCAACTGGAACCTACCTCATGAACATCGATCACCTCATCCACGGCCAACGCGTTGCCGGTCAAGACTATTTCGACAACATCAATCCGGCCACGCAGGAAGTGATCGGCCAGATTGCGCGCGGTGGCACCGAGGAAGTCAACGCTGCGGTAGCGGCGGCCAAAGCCGCTTTCCCGGGCTGGGCCAACACCCCCGCCACCGAGCGCGCCAAGATCATGCGCAAACTGGGCGAACTGATCACGCGTCACGTGCCCGAGATCGCCCAGACCGAAACCAATGACTGCGGCCAGGTGATTGCCCAAACCGGCAAGCAACTGGTGCCACGCGCCAGCGACAACTTCACCTACTTCGCCGAGATGTGCACGCGCGTCGATGGCCACACCTACCCCACGCCCACGCACCTCAACTACACGCTGTTCCACCCAGTCGGCGTGTGCGCGCTCATCAGCCCGTGGAACGTGCCGTTCATGACGGCCACCTGGAAGGTCGCACCCTGCCTCGCGTTTGGCAACACCGCCGTGCTCAAGATGAGCGAGCTCTCGCCCATGACGGCCTCGCGCCTGGGTGAGCTGGCCTTGGAAGCAGGCGTGCCCCCTGGCGTGCTCAACCTGGTGCAGGGCTATGGGCGCGAGGCCGGTGAACCGCTGGTGGCGCACCCGGATGTGCGCGCCATTTCCTTCACCGGCTCCACCGCCACGGGTGACCGCATCGTGCGCGCGGCGGGCCTGAAAAAGTTCAGCATGGAGCTGGGTGGCAAGTCGCCCTTCGTCATCTTTGAAGACGCCGACCTGGACCGCGCGCTCGATGCCGCGGTCTTCATGATCTTCTCCAACAACGGCGAGCGCTGCACTGCGGGCAGCCGCATCCTGGTGCAGCAATCGATCTACAACGAGTTTGTGGACCGCTTCACCGCACGCGCCAAACGCATCACGGTCGGCGATCCGTTGGATGAGAAGACCATCGTCGGTCCGATGATCAGCACCGCCCACCTGGCCAAGGTACGCAGCTACATCGAGCTCGGCCCCAAAGAAGGCGCCACGCTGGTGTGCGGCGGCCTGGACCGCCCCAGCTACGCGCCCGAACTGCCCGAGCGTGTGCGTCGTGGCAACTACGTGTGGCCCACGGTGTTCGCGGACGTGGACAATCGCATGCGCATTGCGCAGGAAGAAATCTTTGGCCCGGTGGCGTGCCTGATTCCGTTCAAGGACGAGGCCCAAGCCATTGAACTCGCCAACGACATTCAGTACGGCCTGTCCAGCTATGTGTGGACCGAGAACCTGGGACGCGCGCACCGCGTCGCCGCGTCCATCGAGGCCGGCATGTGTTTCGTCAACAGCCAGAACGTGCGCGACCTGCGCCAGCCTTTTGGCGGCACCAAGGCCAGCGGCACCGGACGCGAAGGCGGCACCTGGAGTTACGAAGTGTTTTGCGAACCCAAGAACGTCGCCGTGTCGCTGGGCAGTCACCACATTCCGCACTGGGGGGTCTGATCATGGGACGCGTTGCACTCGTTGCCAAAATTACCCACGTGCCCAGCATGTACCTGAGCGAGCTCGATGGGCCACGCAAGGGCACGCGCGAAGACGCGATTGAAGGCCACCGCGAAATTGGCCGCCGTTGCCGCGCCGCCGGTGTGGACACGCTGGTGGTGTTTGACACGCACTGGCTGGTCAACGCCAACTACCACATCAACTGCGCGCCGCACTTCAAGGGCACCTACACCAGCAACGAGTTGCCGCACTTCATCAGCAACATGTCTTTTGAGTCACCGGGCAATCCGGCACTGGGGAAGTTGCTTGCCCAGGTGTGCAACGAGCAGGGCGTGGAAACCCTGGCGCATGACGCCACCACGCTGGCCCCCGAGTACGGCACGCTGGTGCCGCTGCGTTACATGAACCCGGATCAACACTTCAAGGTGATCTCGGTCTCCGCCATGTGCATGGCGCATTACCTCAACGACAGCGCGCGGCTGGGTTGGGCGATGCGTCAGGCGGTAGAGCAGCATTACGATGGCACCGTGGCGTTTCTGGCCAGCGGCTCGCTTTCTCACCGCTTTGCGCAAAACGGCCTCGCCCCGGAGTACGCCTTCAAGATCTGGAGCCCTTTCCTGGAGCAACTCGACCAGCATGTGCTGGGCATGTGGGAGCGCGGCGAGTGGGCTACCTTCTGCGAGATGCTGCCCGAGTACGCATCCAAAGGCCATGGCGAGGGCTTCATGCATGACACCGCCATGATGCTGGGTGCGCTGGGCTGGTCGGCCTATCAAGGCCAGGCCGAGGTCATCACCCCTTACTTCGGCGCATCGGGCACCGGGCAATTGAATGCGGTGTTTCCGGTCACGCCGCAAGATGGCTCGAAAGTGCCTGCGGCGCAGGCGAGTTCGGCACAGAGTTACCAGGCCTTCAGCCGGCTCTGAGCCTGCGTCGCTGATCTTGACCCTGAATACGGGCACCTGAAACCTCGCCTGTGCCCTGCACGCCCTCATCACTTTTCACCCACACACTTTCGCGAGCCCGCTCATGCCCCACCTGGTCCTGCTCTACACACCCGCGCTGGAAGAACGCACCAACTTTGACGTGCTGTGTCGCGACCTGGCCAACTGCATGCTGGCCCAACGCGACGAACAGAACAAGCCCGTGTTTCCCAAGGGTGGCACGCGCGTGCTGGCGTATCCAGCCGCGCACCATGCGGTCGGCGACGACCAGCCGCCACCCGGACGCGCCTACCAGTTTCTCTATCTGAATCTGCGCATGGCGGGCGGTCGCAGCGAGGCCGTGAAGAAAGCCGCCGGAGATGCGTTGGTCGAGGTGCTGCACCGGCACTTCGACCCGCATCTCGCACATGACCTCATCGGCATCACCTTGCAAATCGACGAATGGCCGCCTGTCTATGATGGGCGCATCAGCAGTCTGCACTCGCATTTCAATCCAACCTGAATTCAATCTCTGATCGGAATCTCCAACCATGCAAAACCCCATCAACCCCTTCAAGAAAGCCCTGCACGACAAGCGCCTGCAAATCGGTCTGTGGCTGGGTCTGGCAAACGCCTACACCACCGAGATCTGCGCGGGCGCCGGTTTCGACTGGGTGCTGGTCGATGGCGAGCACTCGCCCAACGATGTGCCATCCATTCTGGCGCAATTGCAAGCCATCGCGGGCTACCCCAACACGCATGCCGTGGCACGTGTGCCCGTGGGCCATGGCCATGCGGGCGTGACCATCATCAAGCGCTACTTGGACCTGGGCGTGCAATCCATCCTGGTGCCCATGGTGGACACGGCCGAGCAGGCCCGCGCGGTGGTGGAAGCCACGCGCTACCCGCCTCAGGGCATTCGTGGCATGGGCGGGGCGCGCGCCTCGCGCTGGGGTCGCATTCCCAAGTACGGTCAGGAAGCCAATGACCAGATCTGCGTGCTGGTGCAGGTGGAAACGCAGGCCGCGCTCAACAACATCGAGGCGATTGCGGCGGTGGAAGGGGTGGATGGCATTTTCATCGGGCCGGCTGATCTGTCGGCATCGCTGGGCTATATCGGGCAGCCTGACCACCCGGTGGTGCGCGCCGCCATCGAGGACGCGATGCGTCGCATCCTCAAGGCCGGCAAGGCGCCTGGCTTTCTCACGCCAGACGAAACGCTCTCACGTCACTACATTGACCTGGGTGGTGTGTTCATGGCCGTGGGCCTGGACGTCAACTTGCTGGCGCGTCACACCACCGCCTTGGCCTCGCGTTTCAAAAACCCCACCGCCAAGGCCTGAGCCCACCCCACACCCGTGTTAATGCCGCCATCGATACGCACCCCTCTCGATGGCCTTTGGAGACCCGCATGAGTTTGCCCACCGCCCCTTCGCGTCAAGCCCAGTTTCATCCCGATGAATGGGCCGCACGCGTGCAACTGGCCGCTTGTTACCGCGTCTTTGCCCACCTGGGCTGGACCGAGATGATCTACAACCACATCACGGTGCGCTTGCCTGACAGTGTGAGTGGCGCCGAGAAACACTTTCTGATCAACCCGTTTGGCCTGCATTACTCGGAAGTCACCGCCAGCAACCTGGTGAAGATCGACTTGCAAGGGCGCGTGCTCGATGGCTCGCCTTTTCCGGTGAATCCGGCAGGGTTCGTGGTGCACAGCACCTTGCATGATGGCATTGACGGCGCGCACTGCGTGATGCACACCCACACCACCGCGGGTGTGGCCGTGGCGTGTCTGCAAGGGGGCTTGCAGCAAACGAACTTCTACAGCGCTCAGTTGCATGACATGGTGGCATACCATGACTTTGAAGGCATCACCATCCATTTGGAAGAAGGACCCCGTGTGCTCAAGAGCATTGGCCGCAAGCAGGCCGTGATTCTGCGCAACCACGGCCTGTTGTCGTGGGGGGAAACCTTGCCGCAAACCTTTGCCATTTTGTGGACCCTGCAGCGCGCCTGCGAAATTCAAATGGCCACCCTCAGCATGGGCGCACCCATTCTCGTGTCCGAAGCCGTTGCGGCCAAATGCACCCGTGACGCGTTGCAGTTCAATCCCAACCATGGCGCAGGTCAGGATGTGTTCGATGCCCTGGTGCGGCAAGTCGATCGCGTGGACAGCAGCTACCGTCACTGAGCCTCGGTCTCTCGCGGACCCGGGCTGAAAGGAACCTCACATGAAGATCTGTATCGTGGGCGTGGGCGCCATTGGCGGCTGGATGGGCGTGCAGCTGGCACAGGCGGCAGATGTGTCGCTGAGCGCCATCGCGCGCGGTGCCACCCTGCAAACCCTGCAACTCAACGGCTTGCAACTCACCGACGCCTCGGGCACGCGACAAGTCAGCGTGCAAGCCGAGGCAGACCCCGAGCGTCTGGGGCCGCAGGACCTGGTGATCATCGCCGTCAAGGCGCCCGCGCTGGAAGGCGTGGTGAGCAACATCGCCCCCCTGCTGGGTCCGCACACCCTTGTGATGCCCGCCATGAATGGTGTGCCCTGGTGGTTCCTGCAAGGTCGCACCGATGCCTGGGCTGGCCATGCCTTGCGCAGCGTGGATCCGCACGGCGAGATTGCCCGCGCCGTGCCGCCCCAGCATGTGGTGGGCTGCGTGGTGCATGCCAGCTGCGCCTTGCTGGCGCCCGCCCACGTGAAGCACCACTTCGGTCAGGGGCTGATCGTGGGTGAGCCCAACGGTGCCACCTCGCCACGCCTGCAAGCCCTGGTGGCGCGACTGAGCCAGGCGGGTTTTCAAACCACCCTCTCCACCCACATCCAGAAAGACATCTGGTTCAAGCTATGGGGCAACATGACGGTGAACCCCTTGAGCGCCATGACCGGCGCCACCACGGACTTGCTGCTGGACGACCCGCTGGTGCGCGAATTCATGTCCCACATCATGCGAGAGGCCAAGGCCATTGGCGCGCAACTGGGCATTGCCATCGACCAAGAGCCCGAGGACCGTCACGCGGTGACCCGCAAGCTGGGCGCCTTCAAGTCCTCCATGCTGCAAGACGCCGAAGCTGGACGCGCCGTCGAGCTGGACGCGCTGGTGGGTGCGGTGCTGGAGCTGGGCGAGCTGACCGGTGTGGCCACCCCGTTTGCGCGCGCGCTCATGGGTCTGTCCAGGGTTCACTCGCAGGTGCATGGGCTATATCCTCGGGTCCCGTCCTGAAGAACAGGCACCGCTGACCCGATACACACCACCATGCCCCCTGCCGCCCGGGCCCTCAGCCTGACCGCTTTTCTGACTCTGTTGTTGATTGCCTTCATGATGGGGGCGAACCACGTGGCTGCCCGCATCGCCTTTGCCGATGGGCTGGATGTGGCCACTGCCGTGGCCGTTCGCAGTCTGTCCACGGCCCTGGTGGTGGGTGTGCTGCTGGTCACGCAGCGGGTGGTCATCCAGACCACCCCGCAACACCGCAAGGCGCTGCTGATCCTGGGTTTGCTGATTGGCGTACAGAGTCAATGTCTGTACTCCTCCGTCGCCCGTTTGCCAGTGGCCCTGGCCTTGCTGGCCTTCAACACTTACCCGCTGTGGGCAGCTTTATGGGACCGTCTTTTCTATGGCCGAACCCCTGACCGCAGCCTGATGTGGGCCATGCCGATGATTCTGCTGGGGCTGGCCCTGGCGCTGGACGTGTTGGGCGCCTCCTCCGGACTGGGGTCGTCTGCCCAATGGGCACAAATGGGCAGCGGAGTGGCCTTTGCCTTGACAGCGGCCGCCGTGTTTGGTGGCGCATTGGTGGTGACCCAGCATCACACGCAAGGCCTGGACGGACGCGTGCGCACACTCTCCAGTTTGACCCTGGCCGGCTTGATGGCGGTGTGCATCATCAGCTGGCAAGGCGGCCCGCATCTGCCGCACAGTGTGCCCGGGTGGTGGGGGCTGGCCCTGCTGAGCTTTCTGTATGGCACCGCCTTCACCCTGATGTTCACCGTGCTGCCTCGACTGGGGGTGGTGGGCAACTCGGCCATCATGAACATGGAGCCCGTGTTTGCCCTGGTGCTGGCCTGGCCCATCCTGGGTCAAGCGGTTGCCCCCATTCAGCTGCTGGGAGCGCTGCTGGTCGTGGGTGCCGTGGTGGGCCTGGGTCTGCGTAAATCATCCACCACACGCTGACGCGCTGGCTAGGCACCCGCGCCAGTGACTCCATCGGCCTGAACCGGCACGCGTGGCGCCAGGGCGCACATTAACTCATAGGCAATCGTGCCAGCATGTTGGGCCACTTCGTCAACGTTCAGCAACTCGCCGCTGCTGGCATGCCCCCACAAGGTGACTTCCGCGCCTACCCCCAACAAGGGATCGGTTTGCACCAGCGCCGTCAGGTCCACGGCAAGCATGTCCATGCTCACCCGTCCCACCAACGGGACTCGCTGGCCTTGCACCAGCACAGGGGTGCCCTGCGCGGCACTGCGCGGATAACCGTCCGCATAACCACAGGCCACGATGCCCAGGGTCATGGGTGCCGTGGCGGTGAAGGTGGAGCCATAGCCGACGGTGTCGCCCGCGTTGAGTGACTGCCGTCCGATGATCCGGCTGCGCAGACTCATCGCTGCTTGCAGTCCCCAGTGCGCGGGCGTGTGCGCCGGGTAGTCGGGTGAGCCCCCATACAGGGCAATCCCCGGGCGAACCCAGTCCGCACTCACCGCCTCATCCTCTCCGTATCGAAAAGAAGCGGCACTGTTGGAGAGCGAGCGCTCACCTGGCAAATCCCGAGTGAGTTCTGCAAAGCGCTGGTATTGGTGGGCAATCCCGCGCTCGCCATCGGCATCGCTGAAGTGCGTCATCAGCGAGATTTCATCCACTTGCGGCAAGGCGTCCAGCCGTGCCCAGGCCGATCGGAACCGGGTGGGCGAAAACCCCAGCCGGTTCATGCCACTGTTGAGCTTCAAAAACACACGGTGCGGTTGCTGGGTTTTGTGGCGACTCAACCAGTCGATCTGCGCCTCATGGTGAACCACATGCCAGAGCTGCAAACGTGAACAGAGCTCCAAGTCGCGTGGCTCAAACACGCCTTCCAGCAACAGAATGGGACCGCGCCAGCCGAGTGCACGAACACGTTCGGCCTCCGCCAGGTCAAGGAGCGCAAAACCATCGGCACCGCGAAAGGCTTCGAACACGCGTTCAATACCGTGCCCATAGGCGTTGGCCTTGACCACGGCCCAGACACGGGCGTGCGGGGTCGCGGCTTTCAGACAGCCTAAATTTTGCTGCAGCGCAGCAGTATGAATGATGGCCTGGATGGGACGTGGCATAGACGGGATTGTGGCAGGCGCGTGATATAACCCGGCGAGTCCATGATTTACGCATCTTCACGTTTTGCCGACCGGATGATCCGTCCCTGCCTATGAAGCGCGGTTTCTTCACCATCATGTCGGCGCAGTTTTTCAGCTCGCTGGCCGACAACGCCTTGTTTGTAGCGGCGGTGGAATTGCTCAAGAGTGAAGGCGCACCCGAGTGGCACCGTGCCGCCCTGGTGCCCATGTTCGCGCTGTTCTATGTGGTGCTCGCCCCCTTCGTGGGCGCCTTTGCGGATTCTCGTCCCAAGGGACAGGTGATGTTCATCAGCAACGCCATCAAGGTGGTGGGCTGTTTGCTGATGCTGTTTGGCACCCATCCCCTGATGGCCTACGCCCTGGTGGGCCTGGGCGCGGCGGCATATTCACCGGCCAAATACGGCATCCTCACCGAGTTGTTGCCGGCCTCGCAACTGGTCAAGGCCAATGGCTGGATCGAGGGGCTCACCATTGCCTCCATCATCCTGGGCGTGCTGCTGGGCGGCCAACTGGTGGGGCCCACCTTGTCGAGCTGGCTGCTGTCATTCGATGTGCCCATGATCAACACCGGCATCGACTCCGGGCCCCAGGCCGCCATCCTGGTGCTGGTGCTGGTCTACATCGTTGCCGCGTGGTTCAACACCCGCATTCCGCTGACCGGCGTGGAGATGCTGCCCATGCGCGTCAAGCCGGAGCACTCGCTGGCTCGCAACCTGGTGGATCTGCTGCCCGACTTCTGGCACTGCAACGTTCGTCTGTGGCAAGACAAACTGGGGCAAATTTCGCTGGCCACCACCACGCTGTTCTGGGGCGTGAGCGGCAACCTGCGCTATATCGTGC
>VEQI01000346.1 GCA_018883305.1 Limnohabitans sp.
TGCACGCCAGCCGCGCCAGCGGCAATCATGTTCTTCATCAGTTCGAAGGCGTTGAGCACGCCGCCGAAACCGGCTTCAGCATCGGCCACGATGGGCAGGAAGTAGTCGATGAATTCTTTGTCGCCGGGGTTGATGCCACGGCCCCACTGGATTTCGTCAGCACGCTTGAAGGTGTTGTTGATGCGGCGCACCATGGTCGGCACCGAGTCGTAGGCGTACAGCGACTGGTCGGGGTACATGGTCTCGGAGGTGTTGCCGTCGGCGGCAACCTGCCAGCCTGACAGGTACACGGCTTCCAGGCCTGCTTTGGCCTGCTGCATGGCCTGACCGGCGCTGATGGAACCGAAGGCGTTCACATAGCCTTTCTTGGCACCACCATTGACTTTGGCCCACAGTTTTTCGGCGCCACGCTTGGCCAGCGTGTGCTCGATGGGCATGCTGCCGCGCAGACGCACGACGTCAGCGGCGGAATAACCACGCTTGACGCCTTTCCAGCGGGGGTTGGTGGCCCAGTCTTTTTCCAGGGCGGCGATTTGCTGTTCGCGGCTCAGTTGTTCGGTCAGGTTTTGCGGCATGAGATCACTCCTTGAGGTTAAAGATTCGTCGGGATCAGGGGGCTGGTGCTTTTCAGATCCGTTGCACGAAGTTTAAGTCTTATAGAAGAGTAAGCTCTTCTCTTGTGTCTTATATAAGAATTATTTTTTCTTTATTAAAATCAATAACTTAATCAATTAATTTTTCAATACGAAAATCAATTTCTCATATCAAGAAAAAATATTGCGGCGCAGCAATTTAATATTTCACAATAAGAAAAACTGTTCAAGCTTGTGAAAATCGACTACGCCCGTCTCCGGCTGTGAACAGCACGGGTTGAAACAGGTGCTGTCGGCATGAGGTTGGTGGCGGGGAAGCATCTGACGCCTGGTGTTTCAAGCGTGAGGCTCTCTACAAAGCCGTGAGAAGGGTTCTCCTCTGGAAAAAAACAACATCTCGAGTGAAAAAAGCGTTTTCCCCCTTGGAAATGCGTTTTTTTCCCGATAGCATCCGTGATGCTGGAGGATCTGCAGATTCCTCCAGTGAAACTAACCTCTTCTAGAAGGAAATTGAATCATGGCAACTGCAAAGAAAGCACCGGCTAAAAAAGCCGCCGCAAAGAAAGCCGCTCCGGCCAAGAAAGCCGCAGCCAAGAAGCCCGTAGCGAAGAAAGCTGCACCGGCCAAGAAAGCCGCAGCCAAGAAGCCTGCCGCCAAGAAGGCCGCTCCGGCCAAGAAAGCTGCTCCGGCTAAAAAGGCTGCTGCCAAGAAGCCCGCTGCCAAGAAGGCTCCCGCCAAGAAGCGCACACCCAACGCCGCCTTCATGAAGGCCATGACCCCCAGCGCCGCACTGGCTGCCGTCATTGGCAACGCCGCTGCCCCGCGTACCGAGGTGGTCAGCAAGCTGTGGACGTACATCAAGAAGCACGGCCTGCAGGACAAAGTCAACAAGCGCAACATCAACGCTGACGACAAGCTCAAGGCCGTGTTCGGCAAGAGCCAGGTCACGATGTTCGAACTGGCTGGCCTGATCGGCAAGCACCTGAGCTGATCTTCACCGCCTGCTCAAGCGAAGGGCCGCATCTGCGGCCCTTTTCTTTTGTGCACCCGGTAGGCGGTGCACACACACCTGCTGGTTGACCCGTCAGGTCAGTCGCGCACGCGGGTCCTTGCGACCCAAACGTGTGAGCAGGTGTTCCACTTCCTTCACGGCCTGAGCGCTCATCTTGGCGCCGGGCTTGCGTTGCGCATCGCTGGTCAACAAACCACGCCGACGCATGATGTACTTGCGCACGGCCAGGCCCACGCCAGGTTGCTGCTCATAGCGCAACAAAGGTAGATGCGCATCGAACAAGTCATGCGCAGCCTCAGTCTCTCCCGCACGACTCAACCGAACCACATCGCACAGCATGTCGGGGAAGGCGTAGCCCGTGTTGGCGCCATCCGCACCGCGTGACATTTCATAGTCGAGGAACAAGCCGCCGTTGCCGCACAGGATGGCGATGTGCCGCATCTCGCCGTTCTTTTCAAAGTTGCGCAGCGCGGTGATTTTCTCCAGGCCCGGCCAGTCCTCGTGCTTGAGCATCACGATGGCGGGGATCTCCTTGACCATGCGGCGGATCACGCCTGGCGTCATCTGCACGGTGAAGGTGAGGGGATAGTCTTGCAGCACGATGGGGATGTCGGTGCCGATGGCGTCGCTGGCCTGCTGGTAGTAGGTGACGATCTGGTCATCGGTGCGCAGGGTGTTGGGGGGCGCAATCATCACGCCGGCGGCACCCGCTGCCATCACCTCTTGCGCCAGGATGCGCATGCTGGCAAAGCCGGGTGACGACACGCCGGCAATGATAGGCAGACCCGAGGCACGCTTGGTCATCGCGCGGGTGATGCTGACGCTTTCCTCCAGCGACAGCTTGGGGGCTTCGCCCAGTTGGCCCAAGACAGTGACGCCGGTTGCGCCGGAGGCCACATAGAAATCCGTCAACCGGTCCATCGACGAGGTGTCGATGGTGCCGTCATCAAGAAACGCGGTGGGCGCAATCGGGTAAACGCCGTGAACTTGGTCGGTCAGTCGCATGAAGGTCCTGGCTGCGTGAAAAGAATGTTGAATTGAATCACATCACATCCGGCTCAGGACGTGGTCGGCGATACGCCCACGCGTAGTGACCCAGATGTCTTTGCGTTGCGCACATCGCTTGGCAATCTCGGCATAAGCCCATGCGCAGGCAGGGCGCCCATAGCAGTGGGCGTGCACCAGCACATCCAGGATCACCACATCATGGGTGTTAGCCAGCATGTGCGACAAGGCCTGATCGAACAACTCGACAAATTGCTGCGGCGTGCGGCCAAAGCGCATGGCGTGCGACAGGTCGTTGATTTCGATGCTCAAGGGGACGGCAACCAGGGACCCGCTGGCGTAGTCCTGAACGTAGGGCAGGTCTTCATCCAGCGCATCCCCTTGCCAGCGATAGCCCAGCTCCACCAGACGCTCGAACGTGCTGTGGCTGGCCGTGGCCCGGGGGCTGATCCAGCCGGCAGGCGCTTGCCCAGTGACGCGCGTGATCAGCTCGGTGGTGGCGCGTGTGTAGCGTTCGTCGTCGGTGTCCGAGAGCTTGGCCGGGATCAAGTCTTGCGCGTAGCCATGCGCCACGATTTCGTGGCCCGCCTGCGCAATGGCGCGGACCTGATCGGGATCGCGCTCGGCCAGCACACCCGAGGTGAACACATTGGCGTGGACACTGGCACGGTTGAGGATGTCGATCAGCCGTCGAATGCCGGCTTGCGCACCGTAGCGTCCATAAGAATCGGCGTTAGTGTCAAAGACACCGGCTGGCAAAGGGTTGCCCATCGGGCCGATGCCCGATGCGTTGCCGTCCGACCAGGCCTCGTAGGCCACGTTGAAGACCACGGCGACATGCCAATCACCCGGCCAGCGGAGATCACGGGGGGCACGCCGAACGGCGTAACCACCCGAAGAGTTACTTGAATTCATGATGAGGTGCCAAGCGTTGCAGGTGAAT
>VEQI01000347.1 GCA_018883305.1 Limnohabitans sp.
ATCATGAGCAGCGGATTCATGGCGCGAGTGTAGGGCCAGCGCCAGGGGGCTTGCAGGGTAAAGTTTTGCAAACCGATGCGCTGCGCGAGAATCCCGCCATGCCACCTCTCATTGTTCAAGCCTCAGGGGCACCAAGACGTCTGGACCAGCTCGTGTTGCGCCATGCGTTGACCCGACCCGCGCAGCCAGCCCTGACCCAAGCGGGGCAGACGCTGGACTATGCCGGGCTGGCCGTCCGGGTGGACCAGGCCTGCGCGCAACTGCAAGCCTGGGGGGTGCGCCAGGGGGATCGTGTGGCTTGCCTGTCCTTCAATGCGTGGGAGATGCTGGTGTTGCTGCTGGCGCTGGCTCGCCTGGGTGGCATCCTCGCCCCGCTGAACCACCGCCTGGCACAGGCCGAGTGGGACCAGCTAATGCAGGATTGCCAACCTCAACGGGTACTGCATGATGTGAGTTGGCGTGAACAGGCGTGCGCCCTGGCCCAGCGGCATGGCGTGACCGCGCACAGCTACGACGAGCTGTGGGGTGCTCATGGGCCTTCCGGGGGCGCCATGGGTCAATCGGCGTTTGGCCGCGTCGCCGAACCGGTGCTTGACCGCTCCAGCGAGGACGATGAGCGCCCGTTGCTGCTCGTCTATACCTCGGGCACCACTGGGCGACCGCGCGCGGCGGTGCATACACAGGCCCATCTCATGGCCAACATGGTGGCGGCCAGCCAGGTCATGCGTCTTACCGCCGAGGACCGGGTGCTGACCATGCTGCCCCTGTTTCATGTCGGGGGGCTGTGCATTCAAACCCTGCCGGCGCTGGGTGTGGGTGCGCACGTGACCCTGCAGGCGCGCTTTGATCCGCAGGCTGTGTTGCACAGCATCGGTCACGAGCGCATCGGGCTCACCGTGGTGGTGCCAGCGGTGATGAAGGCGCTGGTGGATCACCCCTTGTGGGCACACACCGACCTGACCTCGCTGCGCTGTGTGATGGCGGGGTCCAGCACGCTGCCCGAGCCGCTGGTGCAGGCCTTTTTAGCGCGCGGTCTACCGCTGGGGAATGTGTATGGGGCGACCGAAACCGGGCCGTTCTCCATTGCCCTCACGAATGACCCCGAGCGGATGTTGCAAGGCGTTTGCGGCTGGCCGTGTCCGGGCGTGCAGGCACGTCTGGGCCCGCTGGAAGGGGCGTCGCCCGACACCGGAGAAGTGTGGCTGCGAGGCCCGGCCCTGGTGCGGCACTACTGGCCGGCGCTGCCCGCCTTGGATGCACAGGGCTGGTTTCACAGCGGTGACGTGGCGCGTGTGAACGCAGATGGCAGCTGGACCATCGTGGGGCGCTGCAAAGACATGATCATCTCCGGGGGCGAGAACATTTACCCGGCGGAAATTGAAGGTTTGCTGGGGCAGCATCCGGCAGTGGCTGAATGTGCGGTCCTGGGCGTGCCCGATGCCCGCTGGGGTGAGCGAGTGGTGGCGGTGGTGGTGATGCACGAGCAGCAGGCCGTGAGTGACGACGCGTTATTGGCGCTGGTGCGCGAGCGACTGGCGCGCTACAAGCATCCGCGCGAGGTGGTGCGTGTACAGGCCTTGCCCAAAACCGCCTTGGGCAAGGTGCAAAAGGCCGTCCTCAAGACGCAGCTCAGCGCACCCTAGACGCCAGCGCCACCAGCACCAGCACCGGCAGTCCCAGTAAAGCCGTGCCCACGAAAAAGGTGGAATACCCCACGCTGTCCACCACCACGCCCGAGAAACCGGCCAGCCACTTGGGCAGCAACAGCATCATCGAGCTGAAGAGCGCGTATTGCGTGGCCGAGTAGCGCACCTGGGTGAGGCCCGACAAATAAGCGATGAACGCACTCGAGGCCAGTCCACCGGACAGGTTGTCCGCCGAGACCACCCAGATCAGGGCCTGCAAGTCATGCCCGCGCGTGCCCAGCCAGGCAAACAACAGATTGCTGGCGGCACTCAGCACCGCGCCCAGCATCAGCACGCGCATCACGCCCAGGCGCATCGACAGCACGCCGCCGACAAAGGCGCCCACCAGCGTCATCAACACACCAAACACTTTGCTGACCGCCGCCACCTCGTCCTTGCTGTAGCCCATGTCCACGTAAAACGGATTGGCCATGATGCCCATCACCACGTCACTGATGCGGTACACCGCAATCAGCCCGAGGATGAGCACGGCTTGCCAACGATAGCGGCCGATGAATTCGGTGAAGGGCTCGATCAGCGCGCCCTGCAGCCACTCACGCGCATTGCGTGCCACAGGCAAGGCGCGCGCCTGAGGTTCCGGCGACGTCAGCACCACCAGCGGACCCAGCACCATGGAGCCCGCCATGATCAGGTAGGCCAGTTGCCAGGCTGCCTGTTGATAACCAGGGGCGTCCACCACTTCGGCCCGCGCGGCCAGCCACAGCGCACCCGCGCCGGCCCAGATCATGGCCAGCCGATAGCCGGTCTGATAAGTGGCAGCCAGGGCGGCTTGCTCATCCACGCCAGCCGACTCGATGCGATAGGCATCCAGGGCAATGTCTTGCGTGGCTGAACCAAACGCCACCAGCACCGCCCAGCCTACCAGCGCTGACAGGGCGTCCCGGGGGTCAGCGCCCGCCATGCCCACCAGTCCGAGGATGACCGCGCACTGCGCCAGCAGTAGCCAACCACGACGTCGCCCCAGGCGACGGGTCAACCAGGGCAGGGGGAGCCGATCCACCAGGGGCGCCCAGACCCACTTGAACGCATAGGCCAGCCCCACCCAGCTGAGAAAACCGATGGTGGCGCGTTCCACGCCAGCTTCCCGCAACCGAAAGCTCAGTGTGCCCAGCACCAGCAACAAGGGCAGTCCGGCAGAAAACCCCAAGCCCAGCATGCGCCAGGCCGCTGCCGATCGATACACCCGCCAGGCCTGTGACCAGCGACGTGGCGCCGGCGAGGCGGTGCTGGTCACCGGTGGCTGACTTGAGTTATCGTTCATGGCCTACATTTTGACGGCTATGAGCGACACCTATCTCACTAAACGACGATTTCTTCACCACTGCGGCTGGTGCGCCGCTGGTCTGGGCCTGGCCGGTTCACCGGTCTGGGCGCGAGAAGGCGTGGAGGTGGGCAAGGAGTCAGCCTTCGCCAAGCTGGTGCCGGCCACGGAGGTGGAGCAGTCGGCCGTGCAGCAGTATCGCCAGATGTTGCAGCAGGCCTCCGGCAAAAACGCACTGGGCCCGGACAACCATCCGCAGGTGCTGCGCCTGCGCGAGATTGCGCGTCGCATCATCCCACACAGCTACGAATGGAATCCGCGTGCGCGTGACTGGAAGTGGGAGGTCAACCTGATTGGCTCCAATCAGATCAATGCGTTTTGCATGCCGGGGGGCAAGATCGCGTTTTATTACGGCATCCTCAAACAACTGGAGCTCACCGACGACGAAGTGGCCATGGTGATGGGCCATGAAGTGGCGCATGCCTTGCGTGAACATGCGCGTGAACGCATGGGCAAAAGCGCGGCCACACAAGGGTTGTCACGATTGGGTGGCGCCGTGGTGGCCGGGGTGTTCGGCAT
>VEQI01000348.1 GCA_018883305.1 Limnohabitans sp.
CTTTGGCCTGATCGCCAGCGGCAAGGCCTACAACGACACGCGCCAGGCCCTGCTGGACCTGGGGCTGGATGACGCCACCTGCCAGCGTCTGGGCATTCGCTTGCACAAAGTGGGCGTGGTGTGGCCGCTGGAAGCGCAGTCCACCCACGAGTTCGCCCGTGGCCTGAAAGAAATTCTGGTGGTGGAAGAAAAGCGCCAGGTCATCGAGTACCAAATCAAGGAAGAGCTCTACAACTGGCCCGACGCCGAACGTCCGCGCGTGCTGGGCAAGTTCAACGAAACCGACGGCGACATCACCGGTGGCGAGTGGTCCATCCCCAACCCGACGACGCAAACTCTGCTGCGTCCCAACCACGAGCTCAATCCGCCGTTGATCGCGCAGGCCATTGCCACGCGTTTGAAGAAGCTGGGCCTGGACGCCGACACCACGGCGCGCATCGATGCGCACCTGGCCATCATCCGCGCCAAGGAGCAATCGCTGCAGGTCATCGACGTCAAAGCGGATCGACTTCCCTGGTTCTGCTCGGGCTGTCCGCACAACACCAGCACCAAGGTGCCTGAAGGATCACGTGCCATGGCAGGCATTGGCTGCCATTTCATGAGCCTGTGGATGGACCGCAGCACTACCGGCTTCACCCAAATGGGCGGCGAGGGCGTGCCCTGGGTCGGCCAACAACCCTTCAATCACGACAAGCATGTATTCGCCAACATCGGCGACGGCACCTACTTCCACAGCGGCTTGCTGGCGATTCGCCAAAGCATCGTGTCAGGCGTCAACATCACCTACAAGATTCTGTACAACGATGCCGTGGCGATGACAGGTGGCCAGCCGGTCGGTGAGCGCCCCGAGGGCCATACACCGGTGCAAATGGCGCAAAGCATGCGTGCCGAGGGGGCACAGAAAATCACCATCGTCACCGACGAACCGCAGAAATACGAGGGCGTGCGCGATCTGCCCTCGGGCATCGAGATCCAGCACCGCGATCGGCTTGACGCGGTGCAACGCGAGTTCCGCGAAATCCCCGGCTGCACCGTCATCATCTACGACCAGACCTGTGCCACCGAGAAACGCCGCCGCCGCAAGCGCGGCACCATGGTGGATCCGGCCTTGCGGGTCGTGATCAACGAGGCGGTGTGCGAAGGCTGTGGCGACTGCAGCGACCAGAGCAACTGCATGAGCGTGGAGCCGCTGGAAACCGAGTTCGGTCGCAAGCGCACCATCAACCAGAGCACCTGCAACAAGGACACCAGTTGTTTGAAGGGGTTCTGCCCCAGTTTCATCACCGTGGAAGGTGGGCAGCTGAAGAAAAAGGCCAAGGCGCAAGCTGCCTCGCCTTTCACACTGGGCTCTGTCCCCGACCCCACGCTGCCCAGCACTACTGAGCCGTGGGGCATTGTCGTGGCAGGGGTGGGTGGCACCGGTGTCATCACCATTGGTCAACTGCTGGGCATGGCGGCACACATCGAGGGTCGCGGCATCGTCACTCAAGACTCCGCCGGGTTGGCGCAAAAGGGCGGGTCGACCTGGGCGCACGTCTATATCGCCGATCGTCAGGAAGATATTCGCACCACGCGGGTGAGCATGGCCTCGGCGGATCTCATCATTGGCTGCGATCCCATTGTGTCGGCCTCCAAGGAAACCGTGCAGCGCATGCGTGCCGGTCGTACCCGCGTGGCGCTCAACGGCTACAGCACACCCACCGCCGCCTTTGTGAAAAACGGTGCCTGGCAAAACCCGGCTCAAGCCTGCGTGAACGACATCGGTCAAGCCATTGGCAGCGAGGCGCATCCGGGGCACTTTGGTGTGTTCGATGCCAATGCGGTCGCCACCCAGTTGATGGGCGACTCCATCTTCATCAACCCCATGATCCTGGGCTATGCCTGGCAACGTGGCTGGATTCCTTTGGGGCGTGAATCGTTGCTGCGCGCCATCGAACTCAACGAAGTGGCGGTGGAGCAAAACAAGCAAGCCTTTGAGTGGGGGCGCCAATGCGCGCATGATTGGTCACGCGTGGAAGCGGTGCTCAAGCCCGCGCAAGTCATGCAATTCAAGCCGCGCGAAACCTTGGAAACGGTGATTGAACGTCGTTCCGCTTTCTTGGTTGATTATCAACATGCCGCGTACGCGCAAACCTACCGCGACTTCGTGGCGATGGTTCAAAAGGCCGAAGCGGTCATCGGCAAAACCACGTTGAGCGAAGCTGTCGCGCGCAACCTCTTCAAGCTCATGGCCTACAAGGATGAGTACGAGGTGGCCCGACTGCACAGCGACCCCGCGTTTCAACAGCGCCTGCGGGACCAGTTCGAGGGCGACTTCCAGCTCAAGTTCCACCTCGCACCGCCCCTGCTCGCCAAGACCAACGACAAGGGTGAGTTGATCAAACAAACCTACGGTCCCTGGATGCTCGGTGTCTTTGGCTGGCTGACGCGTTTCAAAGGTTTGCGTGGAACAGCGCTCGACATCTTTGGCAAGACCGAAGAGCGTCGGACCGAGCGCGCGCTGATTCAGGAATACCGCGCCAGCATCGAGGAAGTGCTGCGTTCACTCAACGCAGACAACCACGCCTTGGCGGTGGACATCGCGCGCTTGCCGGAACAGATCAAGGGCTACGGCCATGTGAAGGAGCGCCATCTTGCCAAGGTGCGCCCACAATGGGAGCGGTTGATGCAGACGTGGCGAGATCCGGGGAAGCAGACACAGGCGGCCTGAGCGCCTGAGCGTTCAGCAAGGCGAAGGCGACATGGGCGTGGCCCACGTCATGCTCGGCCCGCCATGACGGTCTGGGGCGTGTCAGCGGCTTAGCCCGGCGAGTGAAAGTCTTCGGGTTGCAACTCGATGGGCTTGCCGTGCGGGGTGCGCGCAGCGGCAGCTTCCCAGGCGTGCTCCAGGTCGTGCAGTTGCTCGGCATTGCCCACTTGCTTGGCCAGCACCAGGCCCTCCAGCGTATCCAGCCAGTGCAGGTAGTAGTTGGACCCATCATCCAGCCCACCAGCGGCGTTGACACTGCGCAGTCGCTCGGTCAGCGCAGCGGCCCATTCGGGCCAGCTAAAGAGTCCCTGCCCATGCAAGGCCACGGTCAGGGCAAAGGCCTGGGCTTGCCAAGGTTCAGCAAACACCGGCGCATCCTGCGCCTGCGGTGGCAGGGGCAATCCCTGGCGGCATTGCGCGGCGATCTCGGCCAGGGTGGCGCGGGGGTCGCTCATGCCAGGTTCTCCGGCGCCAAATAGGACTCCCAGGCATCCACGCTCACGCTCACGGTGGGATCGGCCTGCGGGCCCCACAGGTCTTGGGCATCAAACACCACGGTGTAGAGCCACTCGCCCTGGTCGGATTCAAGCGTGGGCGGATGGGCCGTGTGCTGGTCTGGCAGGACATGCACGCCACGCACGGCCTGCACGGTGCCCACATGGCCTCGCACATAGCGGGGGAGCCGGGTGTGGCCCTGGGGATGCATCTGCAAAGCGCGCACACGCTGACCGGTCGCGAATCGGGCCGGCCCGCGCACCGGCCGCTCGGCCGAGGTGCCGCGC